>JAHAZB010000020.1 GCA_018384175.1 Eubacteriales bacterium | reverse complement strand
ATTCAAAAATACTATTCTGAGTCTTATGAATGTGCCGACAGAGTCATATAGAATGGCAATGTATTACCTCGTCATTTGTGGTTGTGGTACAGTATTTACCGCAGGATATAATATGGTATCAGCTGTGCTTCGTGGTATGGGCGATTCAAGAAGGCCGCTTTTGTTTATTCTGATTGCATCAGTAACAAATCTTGTCCTTGATATTCTGTTTACCGGTATTTTGGGTTGGGGTGTAGCAGGTGCTGCCTATGCAACGCTGATTGGACAAGCTGTGTCTTTTCTGTTTTCTGCATACTATCTGTACATAAACAAAAAAGAATTCGGTTTTGATTTCAAAAAAGAGAGTTTTCGCATTGACAAGGACTATGCAGGCATGATAATCAGTCTTGGTACACCAATGGCAGTACAATCAGGTTTTATAAATCTATCAATGCTGTTTGTTAATTCAATAATTAACGATGTTGGCGTTGTTGCATCAGCAACTTTTGGTGTTGGTATAAGAATTGATGATATAATCAATAAAGTATCGCAGGGTATTCAACATGCAGCTATGCCTATGATTAGTCAGAATATAGGTGCAGGGAAGAATGAACGTGCAAAACGTGTTGTATATTTTGCTTGGCTCTACTCAATTGCATTTACTCTTATATTCATAATATTGTATATAGTTTTCGGTAAACAGATGTTTATGATATTCTCTGACGATGTCAGAGTACACGAAATGTCAAAAACTTTTATAAAAGCCATTTTGTGGATGTTTCCGGCTTTTGCAGTTATGAGAGGCAGCGGTGCTTTTATTCAGGGAATAGGAAATGCCAGACTTAGTATGATACTAGCTCTTTTGGATGGAGTATTCTTAAGAATAGGCCTTAGTTGGCTTTTTGGTATTGTATTCAAGTGGGGCTTTTATGGCTTTGTGCTTGGATATGCTCTCGCTCCGTATGGATACGCTGTGCCAAGTATGATATATTTCCTGTCAGGAAAATGGAAGCACAGAAGAACTCTTGCTGACAGGTTATGAAGAAAAGTTTTACTTTTGCCATCAAATTGAATGGTATTCGAGCTAATATTATTGCGTAAGATAAGTATATAAAATTATTGATTTATGAGGTATTATTAAATGAATGAAAAACTCAAAGAATTTTATGATAGAATAAGCGGCAAAAAAGTAGCCGTAATAGGAATTGGTATTTCTAATAAGCCACTTATAGTCTTTTTACTAAAACACGGCGCAACAGTTAAAGCATACGATAAAAAGACAAAGGAAAAACTCGGTGAAATTTATAACGAGCTTTCCTCACTCGGAGTAGAATTTTGCCTTGGTGAAGGGTATCTTGACGAAATATCTGAGGATATAATATTCAAAACTCCCGGAATGAGATATGACGTGCCTGCGCTTTGTAATGCACGCAAAAGAGGTGCGTGGGTTACTTCTGAGATGGAAGTCTTTTTTGATGTTTGTCCTGCAAAGATTATTGCAGTAACAGGCAGTGATGGAAAAACAACCACTACAACGCTTATACATAAATTCCTTGAAGCGTCTGGTTATATAACACGTCTTGGCGGAAATATCGGAAGACCCTTAATCGGTGAGATAGAAGAAATATCAGCTGACGAATGGATTGTACTTGAGCTTTCAAGTTTCCAGCTTCATACAATGAGAAAGTCTCCCGACATTGCTGTTATTACAAACATCACACCAAACCATCTTGATTGGCATACAGATTATAACGAGTACATTGAAGCTAAAAAGAATATTATAAGTTATCAAACCAAAGATTCGTTGGCTGTACTAAATTCGCATAACGAAGAAACAAAGGCAATAATACCAAATTGTAATGGTAAAGTCAGAAGTTTTTCTGCTTATTGTGAAGCAGATTTTATGCTCAAAGATGGAATAATATGCAAAGGCGATGAACAACTTCTTGATTCCAGTGATATAAAAATTCCCGGTATGCATAACGTAGAGAATTATATGACCGCCATTGCTGCTGTATATGATTTGGTTAACAAGTCAGTATTTACCGACGTTGCACGTTCTTTTGGCGGAGTTCCTCACAGAATTGAATTTATCAGAACCATTGATGGTGTTAAGTATTACAATAGTTCTATCGATTCAAGCCCAAACCGTTCTTTGAATACGCTTAGTGTTTTCGGTAATAATGTTGTAATGATAGCTGGAGGAAAGGATAAAGGAATAGCCTATGACGATATAGGACCTGCTATTGTACAGCACGTAAAAACTCTAATTCTAATCGGTATGACATCGGATAAAATAGAACAGGCAGTAAGAAATGCAAATGGTGGAGATAAGGTTAAGATTATTCGTGCATCTGACTATCCAAACGCTGTTTTACTTGCTAAAAACGAAGCAGTAAGTGGAGATGTGGTGATTTTATCTCCTGCATCTACAAGCTTTGATATGTTCAACAACTTTGAAGAAAGAGGGAACTTGTTCAAAGAAATTGTACTCTCGCTTTGATTATGGAGGAAATAATGAAAGAACTTATAAGAAAACTATCAGAATTAAGAGGTATATCCGGAAGCGAATACAGAATTTCTGATGAAATTATAAATCAGTTTAAGGCAGTATCAGATGAAGTTTATAAAGATAATTTGGGTAATGTAATAGCTGTAAAAAAATGCAAAAAGGGCAACGCACCCAGAATTATGATAGAAGCACATATGGATGAAATAGGTCTGATGGTGCGTGATATTGATGAAAATGGTTTTATTGGCTTTGTGAATATTGGCGGTGTTGATGGTAGGATTTTACCCGGTGGTGAAGTTATAATACATGGCTTAAGAGATGTTAAGGGTGTAATAGGCGCAAAACCACCTCACCTTCAAACTGCTGATGAAGCGAAAACTGCTCTTAAAATGTCAGATATGGTAATTGATACCGGCTTAACATCAGAACAAATAAGAGAAATAGTATCGGTTGGTGATACTATAACTGTAAAAGGTGATTTTCGTGAGTTGTTATCGGATAATGTTACAGGAAAATCATTGGATGATAGAGCAGGTATTGCTGCGTTGATTAAGACTTTTGAAATGATTTCAGGAAAAGAACTCAATGCTGACATATATGCAGTTGCTGCAGTTTGCGAAGAAGTAGGCGGTAGAGGTGCTGCAGTTGCAGGCTATAGTATAAAGCCAGATATCGCTATTGCAATTGATGTTACACATGGAGTAACGCCTGATAATTCCAAAAACGGTTTTGAGCTTGGAAGCGGTGTTGCTATTGCTAAGGGACCGAATCTACATCCTTTGGTTGTTGACAGACTTCTTGGAATTGCCAAAGAAAAAGATATAAAATACACAATAGAGGTAGAAGGTGGAGATACCGGCACAGATGCGTGGATACTTCAAGTGGTTGATGAAGGCATTCCCACTGCACTTTTATCAATTCCTCTAAGATATATGCACACAACAGTTGAAACACTTAATATAAAAGACGCAGAGGCAATCAGCAAGCTATTAGCAGAGTTCTGTCTCAGAATTGATGATAACATGGAGGAATGGCTGTGTTTTTGAAAAAACTATGTGAATTTGACTGCGTAAGCGGTAACGAAAAAGCTGTTAGGGACTATATACGTAACGAGATTTATCAGTATGCTGACGAAATAGTAATTGATTCGATAGGAAATCTTATTGTCAAGCGTACTGGTGTGAGTAGCAAAAAGACAGTAATGCTTGACGCACATACTGACGAGGTTGGATTTATCATTTCTGGTATCACAGACAAAGGTTTTCTTGAATTCAAAACTGTTGGCGGTATTGATACAAGAGTAATAATCTCAAAGAGAGTAAGAGTCGGAAAGAATAAAATTCCGGGTGTTATTGGAATAAAGGCAATACATCTTCTCGAAAAGAGTGAGCGTAACGAGGTACCAAAAATCAAATCACTGTATATTGACATTGGTGCAAGCTCAAAAGAAGAAGCAGAGAAGTATGTTGAACTTGGCGACTATGCTGCTTTTGATACTGAATATGAAGATCTTACTGATGATTTAATCAAAGCAAAAGCGATTGATGACCGCGCAGGTTGCGCAATTTTGATGGAGCTTATTAAAGAAAAACCAAAGTATGACACATATTTTTGTTTTTCGGCACAGGAAGAGGTAGGACTTCGAGGGGCAAAAATTGCTGTAAACAGAATCAAACCTGATATAGCGCTTGCAATTGAAGCAACAACTTCCTCTGATGTGGCGCCAAGCGAGGAAAAGGACTATGTTATAAGACTTGGGAATGGTGCTGCAGTTTCATTTGCTGATGGTGCAACAATTGCAAGTGAAGAATTCTATAAAAAGCTACTTTCTGTCGCAGAAGAAGAGGGCATAAAAGCACAAACAAAAGCAGCTATCACCGGTGGAAATGATGCCGGTGCAATACATCTTGCACAAGGTGGGATTAAATGTGCCACCATATCTGTACCGTGCAGGTACATTCACTCGCCGGCTGGTATTGCTTCAAAAGCTGATATTGACTCTGTTAAACAGCTTGCAGGTGCATTTTTAAGAAGAATTGATGAGTTTTACTGATTGAAAGGCAGGTAATATAGATGATGTTAGAGAGGCTGACGCAAAGCTTTGGCCCTTCAGGTCGAGAAAAAGAAATAACACAAGTAATTTCAGAGTATGTAACACCATTTTCTGATGAAGTTTACACCGATGCGCTCGGAAATCTGATTGCACATAAAAAGGGTAATGGTAAGAAAATAATGCTTGCAGCACACATGGATGAAATTGGTGTTGCTGTAACATATATTGACGAAAAGGGATTTCTGCGTTTTTCTAAAATCGGTGGCTTGTATCAGAGAAGATTACTAAACCGCAGAGTGCGTTTTTCAAATGGATTTACAGGAGTAATTGATACCGAGGAAAACAACAAAGACTATAACATACAAAAAATGTACATTGATATTGGTGCTACTGACCGTGAACAAGCAGAAAAAATGGTATCTGTTGGTGATATGGCAGTTTTTGAGGGCGAATACAAGGAAGAATATGGAGTAATAATCTCAAAAGCACTTGACAATCGCGCAGGATGTTATATACTAATAAAGGTATTGGAACAGATTAAGAGTGAAAATGATATCTATTTCTGTTTTACTTCTCAGGAAGAAGTTGGTCTTCGCGGCGCAAAAGCTGCTGCATATTCTGTCAATCCTGAATATGCTTTGGCCGTTGATGTAACAGATACCGGAGACACACCAAATTGCCCTAAAATGGCAGTAAATCTTGGCGGTGGTGCCGCAGTAAAAGTTATGGACAGAAGTGTTATAACCAATCCTGATGTTCGCATCAAGCTGATAGAGCTGGCAAAGAAAAACAATATACCTTATCAGCTTGAAATAATGACCGATGGTGGAACTGACGCAGGTGCAATTCATACATCTCGTGAAGGTGTAAAAACAGGCGGTGTTTCTGTACCGACAAGATATATACACTCACCTTCTGAAATGGTTTCAAAAAAGGATTTGGAAGCTTGCATAAAGCTTATAAAAGCATTTTGCGAAAGCAACCTATAATATGATAAACGAAAGGGATTAAAATATGCTGATTACAAAAGCGCCCAAGGGAACGCAGGACCTGCTACCGCAGGACAGCTACCGATGGCAATATGTAGAAGAAAAATTCAATAACACAGCTAAGGTATACGGTTATAAGGAGGTCAGATTTCCTACCTTCGAGCACACTGAACTGTTTTTACGTGGTGTTGGCGATACAACTGATGTTGTTCAAAAGCAGATGTACACCTTTAACGATAAGGGCGACAGAAGTATTACACTCCGTCCTGAAGGAACAGCATCTGTTGCAAGAAGCTTTATAGAAAACGGTCTATTTCAGCTTCCTATGCCTCTTAAAATGTTCTATAATGTACCATGCTTCAGATACGAAAAGAGCCAAAAGGGAAGACTTCGTGAATTTCATCAGTTTGGTGTAGAAGTATTTGGCTCAAAAGGACCGATGATTGATGCTGAGGTTGTATCATTTGCCGTAAACTTTCTAAAGTCTGTTGGATTAAATGATATTTCCGTTAATATTAACAGCATCGGATGCCCTGAATGTCGTGCAAAATATAATGAGGCATTAAAGGAGTTTTTAAGACCAAAAACAGATGAACTTTGCGAAACCTGCAAGGGCAGATTTGACAGAAACCCGCTTAGGATTCTTGATTGTAAGTCGGAAATTTGTAATAAGCTTTGTGAGGGCGCACCCAGACTTTTAGACTACATTTGTGATGATTGTCGTGAGCATTTCGAAGGATTTAAGAAATCCCTTGAAACTGCAGGAATTGAGTATAAAATTGACGACGGTATTGTAAGAGGTCTTGACTATTATACAAAGACGGTATTTGAGATAATTTCTGGTGGGTTTACAGTATGTGGTGGAGGAAGATATGATGGCCTTGTCGAAGAATTTGGCGGAGATTCTACTCCTGCGGTTGGCTTTGGCTTGGGCATAGAAAGACTTCTTTTAAGACTTGATGAGCTTGGAATCGAAATTACAGATAATGATAAACCACAACTTTACATTGCATCTATGGGAACTGAAGCCGCAATTGCAGCACAAAAGCTTGTGTTTGATTTAAGAAAAGCCGGTGTAAGTGCTGAATTCGACCATATGGCAAGAAGTCTTAAAGCACAGATGAAATACGCTGACAAGCTTGGAGCTAAATACACAATCGTTCTCGGCGATAACGAAATAGAAAGCGGCATTGCTAAAATTAAAGATATGCTAACAGGCGAACAAACAGAAACTAAATTAGATAATCTTTCAGAATTTTTCGGGAGGTAAATAACGATGGATACAATGAAAGGACTTAAGAGAACGAGCTATTGTGCTGACATTGGTGGTGTTGGTACAACTGCCGTTGTAGGTGGATACGTACAAAAAATTCGTGATATGGGTACGTTAATATTTATTGACTTGAGAGACAGAAGCGGTATTGTTCAGCTTGCATTTGATGAAACTACCGACAGAGCAGTATTTGAAAAAGCAGCATCTTGCAGAAGTGAGTTTGTACTTATGGCAAAAGGCGTTGTTAGAGAACGCGAAAGTAAAAACGACACAATCAAAACAGGTAACGTAGAAATATTTGTTGATGATTTACGAATTCTTGCAAAAGCTCAGACTCCACCGTTTGAAATTGTAGAGAATTCTAATGTAAACGAGGAGCTTCGCTTAAAGTACAGATACCTTGATTTAAGAAGAAAACCCTTACAGGATAATATTATACTTCGTTCGAAGATTGCAAAATCTGCAAGAGACTACTTCTTTGAAAACGGCTTTATTGAAATAGAAACACCAATGATGATGAAATCAACACCGGAAGGTGCAAGAGACTACCTTGTTCCATCTCGAATTCATCACGGTAAGTTTTATGCCCTTCCGCAGTCGCCTCAGATTTACAAACAGCTATTGATGATTTCTGGTTTTGACAGATATATCCAGCTTGCAAGATGCTTCAGAGACGAAGATTTAAGAGCAGACCGTCAGCCTGAATTTACACAGATTGACCTTGAAATGTCATTTGTAGATGTTGATGATGTTCTCGATATGATTGAAGGCTTTATCAGCCGTGTCTTTTCTGATGTTCTCGGAAAGGAAATCAAAATGCCATTACCTCGCCTTACTTATGCAGAGGCTATGGAACGTTTCGGAAGTGATAAGCCTGATACAAGATTTGGAATGGAAATCTACGACCTTTCTGAGACAGTCAAGAACTGCGGATTTGGTGTATTTACTTCTGCAATTGAGGCAGGTGGCTCAGTAAGGGCAATTACTGTAAAAGGCGGTGCTGATAAGCTTACCAGAAAAGAAATTGATAAGCTTACAGAATATGTTCGTGGTATCGGAGCTAAAGGTCTGGCGTTTATAAGATGGTTCGAGGAGGAACCCACCTGCTCGTTCTCTAAGTTTATGACCGAAGATGAAATGAATGCTATGCTTACTACGGGTGATATGCAAAAAGGCGATGTAATGCTTATTGTAGCGGATAAGAACAGAGTTACACTCCCAACTCTTGGTAGCTTAAGATGCAAGGTTGCAAAGCAACTTAATATGATTCCTGAAGGTATGTTCAACTTCCTCTGGATAACAGAGTTCCCGTTCTTTGAATATGATGATGAAAGCGGTAAATATCTTGCAATGCACCATCCGTTTACAATGCCTATGGACGAGTGTATTGAGTATCTTGACTCTGCCCCTGAAAAGGTTAAAGCAAAGGCATATGACCTTGTACTAAATGGTGTAGAGATGTCCAGTGGTTCAATCAGAATTACAGACTATGAACTGCAGCAAAGAATGTTCAAGTCCCTTGGACTTACAGATGAAGAGATTGAAACAAAATTTGGTTTCCTTGTTGAAGCATATAAGTACGGTGCTGCACCACACGGCGGTATGGGAATAGGTCTTGACAGACTGGCAATGGTTATGTCTGGCGCCGAAAGCTTAAGAGATGTAACAGCGTTCCCGAAGGTGCAAAATGCGTCTGAGCTTATGAGCGAAGCTCCGGGAAGTGTTGATAAAGAACAACTTGAGGAACTTTCAATTTCTATCATTGAGAAGAAAGAAGACTAATTTTAAGGAGTATGAATAATGTCAAACATATGGCACGACATCAGTCCTAAAAGAATTTCAGCAGAAGATTTTATCGCTGTAATTGAGATTCCCAAGGGCGGTAAAAATAAATACGAAATGGACAAAGAAACAGGTCTTTTAAGACTTGACAGAGTCCTTTATACGTCAACACATTATCCTGCAAACTATGGCTTTATTCCAAGAACATATGCCGCAGATAATGACCCATTAGACGTTCTGGTGCTTTGTCAGGAATCTATTGTTCCTATGACACTTGTTCGCTGTTATCCGATAGGTGTTGTTAAAATGATAGATAATGATGAGGTTGATGAAAAGATAATAGCAATACCATTTAATGACCCGTCTATGAACCAATACAAGGATATTTCTGAACTTCCGCAGCATACATTTGATGAGATAAGACATTTCTTCAAGGTATATAAGTCTCTTGAGAATAAGGAAACTGATGTGTCCGATGTCCTTAGCGCAGATGCTGCAATGGATATTATAAGAGAGTGTATCTCCTCATACAAGGATAATTACTGCTAAACAGATATATTCGATAAGACATATAG
>JAHAZB010000045.1 GCA_018384175.1 Eubacteriales bacterium | reverse complement strand
TCTTTATAGTTAAATATACGTTCTATACCTTCTTTTTTAACTATCTTGGTAGTACCGCCGCCACCTAAAGCTATTATTGTCTGTGCTTCTTCCATTATATTTACATTGTAGAATGAGAAGGTTCCTTCCTTTGCATAGCCTACATTTTCAAGATTACCTGAAATATTCTTCTGGCGGTACATATAATAGGGAGTATAGCCATTTTCCTCCATCTTCTTTTGTGTATATGAAAGCATCTTATTCATTTCATCAGCTTCAGTAAGCTCATCAATTTTATATCTTAAAACTGCAGCACGTTTAATACACATTGAATGTACAGTTATATTTTCAGGCGATATTTCAATTATATCATCAATGCTTTTCTTAAAATCTTCAAAGCTTTCGTCAGGCAAGCCTGCAAGCAAATCTGTGTTTATCACATCGAAGCCAACCTCACGTGCAAGCTTATACGCCTCAAAAAACATTTGTACACAATGCCTTCTACCAATTTTTGCGAGAGTTTTGTTATTTGTAGTTTGCGGATTAATGCTTACTCTGCCAACATTATATTTCTTCGCAATCTCAAGCTTTTCACGTGTTATTGTATCAGGTCTTCCTGCTTCTAATGTAAACTCATTTACTGATTTTATATCAAAGGCATTATTTATCTTTTTAAGAAGCTTTTCAAGCTGATTTTCATTAAGAGTTGTAGGTGTACCACCGCCAATATAGATATTTTCTATTACTTTGCCTGTATCCTTAATAATATCAGCAGTTATATCAATCTCTTTTAACAAACATTCAAGAAAATCATCAATATATTTACCTGTTATGCCTATATCAGTTGATACGAATGAGCAGTAAAGACATCTTGACGGACAAAATGGAATACCTATGTAAATACTTACAGAATTATCCTTAATACTGCTTAAAATCTGCTGTTCATTTTTTGACACCTTACACGCAAGCTCACATTTATCATCCTCTACACCATATAGAAGCTTAATAAATTCTGCTGCATCTTCATAGCTCATACCTTCACCAACTAAAGAGGTAACAGTTTTAGCAGGTCTGACACCACACATAGCACCCCATGGCAGACTGATTTTATAAATCTTATCAGCAGCATTTATAAAAGCACGTGTACAGCTGACAGAACAAATCCTATTATCCTTTCTTTCTATTCCGGTCTTTGCTCTTTTTAATGAAAATTCTCCGAAATATATGTCCCCATTATATATTATCTCACAATACGCATCTGCAATATCATTTTCATAAGAGACGTTTGTATATACATATACATCATCATTTGCATTAAAATACAAACGCAAAAACACATTCATTTCATATTCACAGTTGAAACCATTTTGAACTAAAAGCATATGTATATCATCTCCTTTTGACAGAATAAACCGACATTTAATAAATGCCGGTTTTTACGTTACAAACATATTAAATTTCTTTTCGTATCCTATTGTGGTATTTTCACCATGTCCCGGATATACAGCAGTATCGTCAGGCAGGGAATAAAGCTTTGTTTTAATTGAATTAACCAAAACATCTCCATTTCCTGTCGGAAAATCACATCTTCCAACAGTTCTTCTGAATAACGTATCACCTGAAAATAGCATATCACCAATCAGAAAACACATACCTCCATCGGTATGACCGGGTGTTTCAATCGCTTTTATACTGATTTCACCAACCTCAAGAATATCACCATCAGCAAGAATTAAATCAGCAGGCTCATACTCAAAAGGATTACCAAAGGCTGCAGATAAATTTCTGCTCTGTTTTCCTAAATTATAGCTACATAAGCTGCTGCACGCAAGTTTTTTATGTCCCCTTAATTCACCAACACTAAAGCTATGGTCATAATGTGAGTGAGTAAGTAGAATATATAAAACGTCTACATCTTTATCCTCAACAGCCTTTAATATTTTTACTGTATCAAGACCGGGGTCTATTAAAATACCCTTTTTATCATCACCATAGACCAAAAAACAATTCTGGTCCATTTCAAAGCTTATTATTCTTTCAACATTTATCATAATCAGTTGTTATAGAGTCTTACTGGTAAAATCATAAATGTATAAGAGTCATCATTTTTAGAACGGATAAAGCATGAGCTTCTCGGATTAGAGAACTCCATCTTGATTTCATCATTCTCACAAGCACGAAGCGCATCCAAAAGAAGCTTGTGGTTAAATCCGATTTCCAAATCATCACCACTTGCACTTACTTCAATTGCATCATATACCTTACTACGACTTGTCATACAAGTAATTTCTATCTTATCAGAAGAAATATTAAGAATTACCGGAAGCTTTTCAGCCTTTGCTGACATATCATCATTTATAATAAGTGCTGCACGCTCCAAGCTGTCTGCCAAATCTCTTGCAAGAGCATTTACATATATTGCATTAGGAGTCTGGAGAACAGGACGGTAATTGATGTATTTACCCTCTAAAAGTCTTGTTGTAACATTAAACTCACCAAAGTCGAACATAGCATAACGGTCGGAAACGATAATATCAACATTTTCTTCACCGTCTTTTAATACCTTTAATACTTCTCTTAAGGTAAAGCCCGGAACAACAAAGCTAATTGGCTGTAAAGAGCTGTCTACAACTTCATTTATAATAGCAAGACGGTAGTTATCGGTTGAAACAACAGATAAAACACCCGACTCTATCTCAAATAAAGAGCCTGTTAAGATAGGTCTTTTTGACTCATTCTGCGAAACCGCAAAAATTGTCTTTTTAATCATATTCTTAAGTACACCCTGCTTCATAGAGAATCTGTAAACTTCAGAAACCTCAGGAACAGCAGGATATTCAAGTGCGTTTAAGCCCTGAATATTAAACTCAGACTTACCACCTTTAATAGTAGTAACATTATTAGAAGGATTTACTTCAATTTCAACATCCTCATCGGGAAGTCTTCTTATAATATCACCAAACATTCTTGACGAAAGAGCAATACTTCCTCCGTCTGTTACTGTACAATCACAATAGTATTCAATACATAAATCAAGATTATTAGCCGTTACGGTAATCTTACCATCATTATAAGCATCAAGCTTGATACATTCAAGTATAGGCATAACTGCCTTTGAGCTTACAGCTTTCTGAACAGTATTTATAATTTCTGCAAGAACTGTTTTATGACATACTAATTTCATAAAGCAAAAATCTCCTTTCTTGCGTATAAGATATATAATAATTATAGTAGTATTTGTTGTAGAGGTGTGAGGTAGTTGGAAAAGGTGAAAATTCCTTAAAATACCTCGTATATTTATTCAAAATACAGGTTAATAAAGGGTTGAATATAATTAGATAATCAACACCCTTTTTGTTGATAAAAAAGTTATACACTTTTTCTTCTTCCACACGTTGATAAAAAAGTGGATTAAATATTATTCAAGTCCTTTATAATAAGGTCAACTTCCGTTTTTAATATATTGTCGGAGGCAAGGTCTTCGATAACCTTATCCACGCCGTACATAACAGTTGTACGGTCCCTATTTCCGAATACCTTTGCAATTTCAACATAGTTCATACTGGTAAGCTTTTTGCAAAGATACATAGCAATTTGCCTCGGTCTTGTTATATTACGGAGTCTCGACTGACTTTTCATATCATCAATTGATACTTCATAAAAATCACATACCTTGTCCATAATCTTCTGATATGTAATTTTTATTATTCCGTCTTCGGGAATTATTGAGCTTATTGCATTTTCAGCCAATGACATATCAATAGGCTTATTTGAAATACCTGCAAAGGATATTATTTTAAGAAGAGCGCCCTCAAGCTCACGGATATTTGAATCTACACGCTCAGCGATGTATGTAAGAACATCGTCGGGAATAAATGCGTGCTGAGCCTCTGCCTTCTTTTTAAGAATAGCCATTCTTGTTTCGTAGTTAGGAGCAGTAATATCAATAGAAAGTCCCCAGTCAAATCTGGTTATAAGTCTTTCTTCGATAGAAACCAGCTCTTTTGGCATACGGTCGCTTGTAATAACAATCTTCTTTTCGTTCTGATAAAGCTCATTAAAGGTATGGAAAAACTCCTCCTGAATACCTTGCTTATTCTCAATAAACTGAATATCATCAATTAAAAGTGCATCAACAGCACGGTACTTTTGTCTGAAGGATTCCATATCCTTGTCCCGCACTGCATTAATCATATCAATAGTGAACCTTTCACTTGTAACGTAAACAACCTTCTTGTCAGGAAATGTTTCTAAAATCTTGTTACCTATCGCCTGCATCAGATGTGTCTTACCTATTCCTGATTTTCCATACAGAAACAGAGGATTACCCTGCGGTCTGTCCTCTCGTGCCACATTCAAGGCTGCTGCGGTTGCATATTCATTTGACGTGCCGACAACGTAGTTATCAAAGGTGTATCTGGGATTAAGATTAGCTCTTATGTACGGCTCGCTGCTACCCATAGCAGTAACGTTTGTTTTAATATCGGGTTTTAAGTCGCCTACGATAATTTCCACCTTTACCGTATCGGCAACTACACGGCACACTGCCGCTTCAATGTCGTCAATGTAACGAAGCTCTATCATATTTTTACAGATTACCGATGGTACGGAAATCGTAAACACGCTGTTGTTGTAGGAAACAGGCTTTACTACATTGATGTAGGTATTAAAACCAACCATCGAACTGATGCTTCGGCGGATAAAAGATAAGGAACTTTCCCAAATTTCCTTAATTTCCATTTTTATCCCCCTAATTCTATTTATACATATCAAAAAAGTGTGCTTTATTATATTAACAGATTTTTACGAATATTACAAGAGTTTTAATATTTTTTTTCAAAAAATTTTGACATTTTTTTTACCAGATGTGGAAAAACTTAAATATTTCAAGGGTTTTAAGGGGATAATAGTAATGAAAATTTTTCAGAAAGGAATGATTTTGTGAAAGGTGTAATTGAAATCTGCGACGTTTTTGCGCGTGAGGTCATTGACTCAAGAGGTACTCCGACAGTAGAAGCTGAGGTTTATACCGAGTTTGGGTTTGGTAGGGCAATTGTACCGTCTGGAGCATCTTGCGGAGCTTTTGAAGCGGTGGAAAAGAGAGATGGTGAAAAGGAACGATTCTGCGGTAAGGGAGTTCTTCGTGCAGTTGAAAGTATCAATAACGAAATTTCCGAATGTCTTATCGGAATGAATGTTCTTGACCAACGAGCTATTGATATGAAGATGATTAAGCTCGATGGTACTCCTAATAAGGAAAGACTCGGTGCAAATGCAATTTTAGCAGTTTCGCTCGCCTGTGCTCATGCTGCTGCAGACAGCTTAGGAATGAGCTTCTATCGTTATGTGGGCGGAAGTAACGCACATATTACTCCGGTGCCGATGATGAATATATTAAATGGCGGTGCTCACGCAAATAATAATGTAGATATTCAGGAATTTATGATTATGCCTGTAGGTGCTAAGTCTTTTCGTGAGGGACTTACTATGTGCTCGGAGGTATATCAAAGCCTTAAAAAGCTCCTTAATAAATCGGGCGCATCTACGGCAGTAGGGGACGAGGGCGGTTTTGCACCGAATTTATCAAGTGATGAAAAGGCGATTGAGGTTATAATTTCTGCCGTTGAGGATGCAGGCTACCGTATGAAGTATGATTTTATGCTTGCGATAGATGCCGCTAGCTCGGAATGGGTTTCTCACGAGGGTGGTTACCTTCTGCCAAAATCAAATATCACCAAAACAACAGATGAATTGATTGATTACTGGGCGGATTTAGTCGAGAGATTTCCGATTTTTTCTATTGAGGACCCGCTTTCAGAGGAGGACTGGGACGGATGGAAGAAAATTACTGAAAGACTGGGAGATAAGGTACAGCTTGTTGGTGATGATTTGTCTGTTACCAATACAAAAAGACTTAAAAAGGGAATAGAGCAGGGTGCGGCAAATTCAATTCTGGTTAAGGTTAATCAGATAGGAACACTTACTGAAGCGCTTGAAGCTACCGAAACAGCCCAAAAAAACGGCTACACAGCCGTAATATCTCACCGTAGCGGTGAAACGGAGGACACGACCATTGCGGATATTGCAGTTGCCACTAATTCCGGTCAGATTAAATGCGGTGCGCCGGCACGCTGCGACAGAACAGCGAAATATAACAGGCTTTTGAGGATTGAGCAGGAGCTTTGCTTTACAGCGGAGTATGGTGGGGAGTATTTGAAAAGGAAGTAATATTTTGTAAATTAGTTATAATTGTATTTAGTGTTAAAATTTATTTTTGTCTTTGCTCGGTTCGTTCTTTTGCACGTGCAAAAGAACCAAAACCCGCCGGGGGATACAGTCAACGTTAGCCAAATCAAAGATTTGGAACGTTTTTGAATGGCACTCGTTACCAAATTAAAATTTGGACTCGTCCGCATCCGATTTCCCCCGGACCCCTT
>JAHAZB010000044.1 GCA_018384175.1 Eubacteriales bacterium | reverse complement strand
CATTTTTAGAAGCGAAATCCGACCATTTGCTGACATAATCCCTTGCAACCTTCATGACGGGATTTTTGCCGTTGTCCTTTTCAAAAGTCCAACTGTATAAGGCGTGATCCTCAAAGCAGAGTGATTTCAGCATATTAAGCCTTTGTATACGTTCAAATTCTTTTGACGTCATAAACTTTCGCCCTCCTTACAAGAATAGTTTGTGGGTTTGATATCCTGCTTTAACCAACTAAGGATTGTTGCATAGTGGTTACTGTAGGATTTACCCTTGGTTTCCATATACTCAGATAATCTTTCGATATATTTATCTACATATACGGGAAATTCATTTTTTAGAGATGCATATTCCGAGGGAGTGAGCGATACATTTTTGTATCGCCCGTATATCTCTCTATCTGAATCTATCTCTGTCTTTATATCTGTCTCTTTTTCTATCTCTATCTCTGGTGGACATTTTTCGGACAGAGCTTGGACATTTGGCAGACATTTGTCCGCCGTTTGTCCTTTGATTGCTTTCGCATTTGCTCTTGCAAGTCTTTTGCGGTCTGCTTCTGTTGAAGATTCACCAACCATACCTTCTATATCCGCCATATAAATAGAACCGTCAGCGGTGGATAGTATTAATCCGAACTCATAGAACACTTTCAAAGCTCGCTCAACCGTTCCTACCTCGTGTCTTGTTAATGTAGCTATCATCTGTGCGGAGTAGTTCATATTTTCATTAAGACGAAGAAAGCCATTAAATTTGAGAGACAGAAGGTAAAGCTTCAGCAGAATGTTTGAGAAAAGCATACCATCTTGCATACTTTCAATCAGAATTATCTCGTCGCTGTTAAAAAAGTTTTCTTTCAGCTTGAGGTAATAATATTTTTTGTTGTTCGACATAGGTTTTTAACCTCCTTGTGATGTTATTTTCGTTTTGTAAATCTGCAGGTTTACAATTCGATTAAATCACAAAGAACTTGACTTATAAATAGGTTCGGTGTATACTTTAGGTAATGGTAAAAAGTTAAAAATATAATTCCCATAAAAAGAAGGTGTTACACTTGAAAAAGAAAATTGAGCTTCCGAATATACCGATGCTCCAAAAGCCCGTAATAGCTATAAATATCGACTTTAGGAAGAAAAAAGAGCATCTTGTAATCGGAGATTTTGACAATGTAAATGCGTTTGTTCGAGGTCAAAAAAATGTTGAAATAATTTTTGAGAAAACTCGCCCACTCGGTTCATTTTTGCTTGACATTATCACCGAGCCGGAGTATTTTGCCGATGTAAAAGTTAATTTCTGCGAAACTTTTAAAGAGAAATATGCAGAAAATCTAAAAGTTGTTGAAGGCTTATATGCAGCAGCGAATCCCGTTTTAAAATTTATTGCTTTGTCCTTATGGGATGAATACGGCAGAATAATAAAATCAGGCAAAGAAAAAGACGAGGAATACCCCGTCTTGGAAAGAATGGAAGATTTAACACTCCCATTTAGATATAGCTTGATAAATAACATACTGTTTTGGCAAAAGCATAAACCTTTTAATCCTCTTATGGATATGCCTTCCGAATATTACAGATATCCTGCATTAACATTAGTCATTCCACAGGCAAAAGGTACAACGGAATATATCGCATCTGATTTTACTTTATTTCCGCTGATTGTTTATTACCTGAGAACTATATATGAGCACAAAAAGTATTTCAGCTATTGCAAGGTATGTGGCAAGTTGTTTCTTGCGCCGGATAATAACAAGACCTTTATTTGTTCCGATAAGTGCAAGGCGAAGCAACAAAAGATGAATAAGAAGAAATACGATGATGTACATAAAGGAGATTATACCGAAAAACTTCATAAAGCAGAGTATCAGTATTGGTTTAACCGCCTTTCAAAGGCAAAACGGAAAAATAACCAAGAAGCTATTTCTGACATAGAAACCGCTTTTGCTAAATTTAAGGAATTTTCACTTATAAAGAAAAAGCAAGTTAATGATGGTTTGCTTTCTCACAATGGATATTATGAATGGTGCATTGAACAGAGAGGCGTTATTGATGACATCATGATGAAACACGGTCTGTTTGACAGAGGCTAATCTTCGTGGTCGCATACACCATTTACCGACTCCGCAAATTACTGCAGGTCTGACCGTCTGCCAACCACTACGGCAGACGACCATCCCTTTGTAATTTTGCCGTTTGCGAAAATATATTGCTCAAATACGGCGAGCAACATATTTTCACACCGCCCCGTCGGCAAAGGTGTAACACACTACACTTTGCAGAGCAAAGAAGTGTGCCAAACGTTCCCTTTGGATTCCCCTAAAAAGAGTATATATCTGCAATTACGGCGCAGATATATACTCTTTTTTAATCATCACTGAGGTATCGAACCTTGTGATGATTACATAGTAAATATTGTTAGCCTACAAATTTACTATGTTGATTTATTTATCCCATACATAGGATAAATTAAATCAGAAACGGCTTTCATTTGCAAAAATGAATCGCTTTCTAATTAAACAAAACAACAAAACAACCACTTTTTTGTTGAATCTTGTTTCCTCAATTGTAAAGTGAAATGCAATACTTGTGTGTTTGATTTATATTTTTGAGTATATAAATTATAATTATGAACGGGTGTTGCATTTTGTTTTGCAAAAAATAAAAAGGAAAAAAATATCTGACTACTTATCAAGAGTAGATGCATAGTTTACGCCATCCTTAACAAATCATCTATTTTCTGATACTTCATATCACTTTTGCAATACCAGAATAATTGTTTTATTATAAAAAATGTTTGTTTTGTGCATTGATTTTTTGTCAAATATGTGATAGAATTTATGACATAATATCGATTCTTTGCAAAAATGTTAATATTTGCAAGCTTTCTGCATAGATATAGCATTGAGTAAGTACAAAGAATATGATATTCTTAATTTAATACATTCACACAGAGTGTCGGTTATGCTGCAAAGGCTCATTAGCGAGGCATAATCGGTGTAAAGGGAATGGGGTGAGAATCCCCTGCGGTTAAACTGTCGGTGTGTGCATCGAATGTTTTTATATCCGTTATCGAAAGATAGTCATTGGGAAACTGAGAAGGCAGGATATGAAAATGCGGACGAATCAGTCTATATGGTGCGAGTCACAAGACCTGCTTTGATGTTATTCCGTAAGTGCGCATTTGCATAGGAATGATGTTTTCGGATTGAGGTGCTGAAATGTAATATTTCAGGGCTTTGTCCCATATTCTCATCTGAATTGTGATTAATCACAGAAAAACTCAGCTGTGGTAATTTTTCAAAGAAAAATTGCCGCAGTTTTTTTATTGCCTGCGGTAAGAAAAACCGGAGGTGAAAATCATAGAAAAGGATTTACAAACACTGCAAAGGCAAGAAGCAGAATTTGCAAAAACACACAAAAGCGATACAGACGATGAACTTATCGCATATCTCGTGAAATGTTCAAAAGAGCTTGGCAGATGTCCGAAGAAAGAGGATATTATCGGGCACACATACTTGAAGCAAAGATTTGGTCCGTGGCCTCGTATTTTGGAACGTGCAGGACTTAAAGAAAAAAGCCAAAAGCGACTCGAAAAAGAACAAAAGATGAATTGGACAGAAAACTCAAAGGCTGTTATCAATCACGGGTCTCTCAATCGTATTAATCAGTTGGCTGAAAAGAAATTGAAAAAAGAATTCAAGAAGCCTGAACGCATCAAATCGGAAGCCGAGTTTGCTCAAAAACATTCTGCCGATACCGATGCAGAGCTTTATGAATCTTTAAAGCAATTAAAGGCAAAGCACGGTAAAAGGCTTAACCCGACAAACACAATCGGATATACATATCTTGTGATAAGATTGGGTGCTTGGAACGAAGTAATGAGAAAAATCAGTATGGATTTGAAAAACGAAAATGAAAGGATTGAGACAACATGAAAACAAAACGAATTTTAAGTTTGCTTTTATCACTTATAATGATATTAAGTACGCTTCCAATGGCAATTTTTGCTGAAAACGAAGAGCCGAGTGCTGTTGTCAGCTTTACAGCTCAGGCATACGGAAGCTTTTTATGTGCTCCGCAGATTGAAACTGCTGTAAGCGGCAATAAAGCCGAAAGCTATGGTTTGAAAGACTCTATAGAAAACGGAACTTCCGTTCTCGACGCACTTGTTGCTTTGCATGAAATTGTATTTCAGCAAACTTTTACAAAGGATACCCTTGCTAATTTTCTTTCTGTAGATGAAAATGGACATATTTCAAAGGTGTTCGGTGAAGAAACAACAGCAGTCGGCTTTGTACTGAATGGTGCGTACCCCAACGATGGAACAAAAAGTGATTGGGGCGGATACAACGGAACAACCGTAACAACTCAAAAGCTTGTTGATGGAGATGTTGTTGAGTTTTTTGCCTATCAGGATGCAACCAACTGGTCTGATGAGCTTGCTTGGTTTGAATATAAAGGCAATGCTATTACGGAAATCACCGCAGCGCCCGGTACTGCCGCAAAACTGACTCTTAAATCTTCTTTATATATGATGGCGTATCAATATATTGATGCAGATGCTATTCATGCTGTAGGTTCCCCTGTTTCCGGTGCTCAGCTTGCACTTGTAGATATCGGAAGCGGTACTGTTACTGATGTATCGGCTGCTTTAACAGATACAAATGGCGTGGTCACGGTTACTGCACCTGCTGCTGAGGGGACATATTATCTTACCGCTTATATACCTGAGGGTACTACGGGCGAACCGCTTATTATGTCGCTCACAAAAATTATCGTAAGCGAAGATGCTCCGCAGGCAGATCCTTGCGCTTTAAGTTCTCTCAGTGTTGCAAGCTTCGAAAGCAATCCGGGTGCACTTGAACTCGCACCGGAATTTTCAAGCGATGTAACAGAGTATTCTGTTCCTGTTGTTGCATTCCCTGATACGGATATAGAGGTGTTCCGCAGCGCTTATGTCAAAGCTGTCGCAGAATCCGAGGATGCCGTAATTACCGCAGAGTGCAATGGTGTTTCGGTAAACATAACGGATGCGTCCAACTGGACAAGGTTGAACGGCGCACTTATAGGCGGAAAAAATAATATAATCACAATTACTGTTGCTGAATCAAGCGATGCCAACGCAGAAACAAGAACCTACTATGTTAAGGTTCCGATGAAGCCGCAGACAAACACTGCACCTGCTCCTGTAGAGGCACAGACTGCTGAAAGCATTACTATAGACGATAAATACACCGTTAGCTTAGATGAAGCATTTACCGATGCAGATGAAGTAGATGAACTTACATATAAAGTATCGATAAATGGTGAAGAGGCAACTACAGCCGATGCAAATTACAGTTTTATACCGGATAAAGCAGGTGAATATACACTTACATTCACGGCAAACGACGGCACTGCCGACAGCGAACCATATATCGTAATCCTGACTGTAACTGCCGGGCTGCCGATACCCGAATCCATAACAATAGAGCACAACGCGAAAGATGTTCTCACAGATGGGGTAATAATTTTTCAAAAGGGAGATAAATTTACTCTTACTGCATACGACCAGGACGGAAACGAAACTCCCGTCACATGGAAAAAAACTTCATCCTGGGATACAACCTTTGTTGTTGATGAAGCTACCGGAGAAGTTGAAGTGACGCAGGATGTCTATTCCGGCACCTCTTATATTTATTTCAAAGCAATATCAACCCTTGATGAAACTGTTTCAGGGGAAATAACAATAAAGGCAACAGGAATTGCCATGAGCGAATATAATAAGTCTCAGACTGTTGCTTTGTCTGCTGACGGTCAAACTGCAAAGACTGCATCTATAACCGGCGGTATTAAGGGGTATAATATATGGAACTATAACATTCCCGAAGGAGTTGCGGAGCTTGCAGAAGACCCCGAAACAGGCAATTCAATCAAATTCAATGTATATCGTCCGGGAACAATCAGTGCAACATTTAAGCTGAACATAAATGAGGAACTGACCGGCACAGCCACAATTACTGTAACAGGTGTAGCGGTTGAAGACGAAGTCGGTAATAACGGCAAAACATACTTAGGTATAAACACAAATAATCCAAACCCGACCAAACAGCTTAAAGCTTATGTTTCTGAGGGCAGAAGCGTGGCAAGCTGGTCAAGTGCTGATGAATCTATCGCTGCAGTTGATGAAAACGGACTTGTTACAGCAAAAGGTGTCGGAAGTGTTATAATAACCGCTGCAGATAGCGAAGGCACAACAGGCGGAATAAAGGTTGTTGTCCAAAGTGAGGAAATTCCGTACTTTGAAAATCTGCAATTTTTAAGCAGTGCCATAAAGGATTACAGTACGGTATATGCATTTGCACCGACTACAACAGATTACAATCTTGATATAAAGACATACAGCACATCAAAGCTTACTTTACAGAATACAACGCTATTTGATGATGAAAAATATAATGCAGTTGCAGAATATACAGATATTAACGGAGAAAAGCAATCTGTATCAATAAACAGCGGTGCTATTACATATCTTGATGGTATTCCTTTTGATGAGTCAAAGGTAACAATAACACTTTCCGATAAGAGCAATGCCGATAATAAAACTACATACAATTTTACGGTGACTCGACCAAGAGACATCACTAAAACAATAAAATCAAACGGAGTAGTACTTGTACCCGAAGAACGAAGCCTGCTTACAACGAAATATGACGATTATGCCGAGGGTACAATGTTCAAGCTTACCGAAGACGGCGAATTCAAAACTTCCTGGGGAACAAGCCTTGACACAGGTGTATCGGGAACACATTACTCCTATAAATGCTTCGCATTTGATGATGTAAAGGAATTTACACTGAATATTACAGGAAATACTGTTTATGAACACCTGCGTTACAGTGCAAATGGTGAGGAATGGACGGAACTTCCACAGGGTGGCGGAGCAACAGAGAAAATGAGTGTCGGTGACGACGATCTAACCATTAAGATTCAGATTATAGATGACAAAACCTATACTGATAATGTTATTGCTGAAAAAGATGGATTTGCAGATTGTGAGTCAACGGAATATACCATTGTAGTCAGCAAAGCAAGCTCCTCGTATGCGGATGCACAAATGCTTACAGCAACAACTGATTCAGGCGATTGGTATCCGGGTACATTCAATAAGAATACATATACATATTCCATTGTTGTTCCGAGCAATGTGACAGAAAAAGTGCTTACATATACTGTTGCGGAGGGCGCAAAGGTAAAGCTTGGAAACATGGAACAAGTTGCAAACGAAGACGGAGCATATACACTTTCTTTGACAACAAGTCAAAAAACATTAACAATCACATCATCTGACGGAAAAGTGACGAATACATATAATTTTAAAATTCAAAAGAAATCAGACGGATACCCCGATAAGGTTGTCGACTATTTATGTATAGACAGCCAGTATACAAATGGTATTGGAGCCGGAAACGGTGCATCTCCTTGGGTTTCGCTTTCAGGTTCCTATACCTCTATAGGTAATTTCGGCGGATATATCACTTATTACTATAACGAAGCTCTGACTGATAACCCGAATAACAAATACGGTATTGATTTCTATGTTTACGGAAATGCAAACAAAGATACATCCACCTCGACCAAAACAAGTTTCTTTGAGCCAGGACAGGCATGGGTTTCAGAAGACGGAGAAAACTGGTATGCTTTAGCGGGTTCTGCACACTATGACGATGGTGTTGACTGGAATTACAGCATAACTTATACAAAATCATCAAATGGTAAAACAGCTTGGACAGATAACCGCGGAAACTCTCATAACGGACTGTCCTATTCAGGTGTTTACCCATCAGCAAGTATATATTCTATGAACAATCTTGCAGCATCTGATAGCATAACATTGTCAGGTATTGCACTACCTGCAAGAAACGGAAAAATTGCCACTGTAGGAGAAGCAACAGACGCATATCCTGCTAAATGGGGCTATGCAGACTGTTTTGTAAACGGAACAAAGGGAAAAGATGTAAACCCCTATACTGACAATACAAACTTTGATTTGCAGACTAATGGTTTTGACCTTAAGTGGGCGGTCGATGAAAACGGCGAGCCTGTTGATGTATCTGACAAGGAGTTTCATTATGTAAAGATTGTTTCAGCATCAAATTTATGGCACTCATCATTTGGTGAAAAATCACCTGAAATTGCCGGTGTGGTCAAAACAACAGCTCAGGAAAATGCTGTGGGAATAACCTCTGCACCTGCAGGAATTACGATTTCAGACGGTGCTGAATCGAAGGTTGTCAATTTAAAAGAAGGACAGCAAGTTTACAGTGTAGATATCGGAGATATGAAATATGTTTCTGTCTCTGTAAACGGAGCAGCAGAAACAGATAATATCTACATCAACAACACCCGTATTTCTTTTGATGGTTCTGCCGATGGTTTCAAAATCACAAAAGAAGCCGGTGAGAAAAAAATCCGTGTAATCGTTCAAAACGAAGAAAAAGAGCCGTTAGTTTACCTGCTGAAGATAACGGGAACTGCAACAGAAACCAACGATTTAGTGGAAGGAGTAAAGCTTGACGTATCAGGCAGCAACCGTACGGCAACTACTAATGACGGCAAAGTGTATACAACTTCTGTTGGATACCGCATTTCTTCTGTTGCGATATATCCTGTTGTTGACAACGACGTTGAGGTGACAATTAACGGAGAAAGCATCAAGGATGAATATTCACTTTCGACAGGCGAGAATGTGTTTACCATAATCGGTGAAAAAGACGGAATTACACATACGGTTACACTTAAGATAACAAAAGATTCCGCACCTGCATCAACCGGAACAATTACTGTGTATTTCACATTGCTTGGCGATGATGAACACGGTGAAAGCGGAGAAGTACATACTTTGAAACAGGGAAATCTTGACACTTGGATTTCAAAAACAGGTATTGAGGTAGATTCCCCCGCAACGGTTCTTGATGTTTTGGAAAAAGCTCTTGAAGGAAAACATACTGTTGTTAATGCAGATGGTAATTACATTTCCAAAATAGACGATCTTGCTGAATTTGATAATGGTGCTCTTTCCGGTTGGATGTACACATTAAACGGCACTCATCCAAGCAAGGGTGTAGCAGAACAAAGTGTAAAGAATGGAGATAAAATTGTATTCCATTATACAGATGATTATACACAGGAAAAGGGTTCTGAAAAATGGTATGGCAGCTCATCTTCTACAACAAACAAAAAAGATGATGAACTAAAAACAGAAGAAGAACAAAAAGATGACGCTGTATCAGCAAAAACCGAATTTACAGAAAACACATTTATCGACATCAAAAAAGATGATTGGCACTACAATTACGTAAAGTATGTTTATGAAAATAATCTGATGCAAGGAACAGGCAACGGATTTGAACCCGAAAGCAAAATGACAAGAGCAATGCTTGTTACAGTTCTTTACAGAATGGCAAACCCTGAAGAAAAGGTGAACAATCATAACTTTGCAGATGTACCTGAAGGTCAGTGGTATTCTGATGCAGTTGCTTGGGCGACAGAGAATAATATTGTAAAAGGTGTGAGTGAGAACAAATTTGCTCCTGATGAAGATATTACCCGTGAACAAATGGTACTTATTATCTATCGCTATGCAAAGATGCAGGGCTTTGATGTCGGCGGTGCTTCAAATCTCGAAAACTTTACAGATGCAAAAGACGTAAGTGATTGGGCACTTGATGCAATTCGTTGGGCAAACAAAACAGAGCTTGTTAATGGCACAAGTGAAACCACACTTTCGCCAAAAGCTACGGCAACCCGTGCTCAGGTTGCAGCAATTCTTATGCGTTTTTGTGAGAATATAGCTAAATAAATTTAATGGCATTGTGCGAACAGTCAGTCCTAAAAAACTGACTGCTCGCTTTTGCCGTTTTAATAAGGAGCATTAAGAATGAAGAAATATATATCAATACTTTTAACTTTGACAATTCTTTTCAGCCTTTCATCGGAGGCATTTGCTATTGATACTAGCAAAGTGGATGTTACTTTGGAAGGCGTTGGAAATTACCTATATGAAACCGTGAAAGAGCCGGCTGTAGGTTCCGTTGGTGGCGAATGGGCAGTTATGGGACTTGCGCGAAGTGATATGGATATTCCTAATGAATATTTTGAGAATTACTATCAAACGGTTACAAAATATGTTAAAGATTCAGGCGGCGTACTTGATAACAAGAAATACACAGAATATTCAAGAGTAATTGTAGCTCTCACATCTATTGGCAAAAACCCTGCCGATGTTGCAGGATATAATCTTTTAATACCGCTTGGTGATTATGAAAAAACAGTATGGCAAGGAATAAACGGTGCTATATGGGCACTTATTGCTCTTGATAGCGGAAACTATGACATGCCAGGGAACCCAAATGCAAAGGTTCAGGCAACAAGAGAAATGTATATAAATCATATTCTCGAAAAACAAACCTCTGATGGCGGATGGGCATTATCGGGAGATGTTGCCGATCCTGATGTTACCGGAATGGCACTTCAGGCACTTTCGAAATATCAGGATAATGACAAGGTTAAGTCAGCAACCGAAAAAGCACTTAATTGTTTATCCAAGATGCAGAAAGAAAACGGCGGATTTTCAAGCTATGAAACAGAAAATTCCGAAAGTTGTGTTCAGGTGCTTGTTGCCCTTTGCGAACTTGGTATTTCAATAGATGATGCACGCTTTGTAAAAAACGGAAAGTCTGTGCTTGATAATCTTTTTACATTCTACGATAACGGAAAAGGCTTTAGGCATATACACGAAGATTCTACAAACTTAATGGCAACAGAGCAATGCTTTTATGCTCTTGTTGCATTAAAGCGTGCAAGCGAAGGAAGAAACACACTTTATGATATGAGTGATGCCAAAAAGCTTAATGCTAACTCAGACGTAGCAGGACTTGCAGGGAAGAATGCAGATGTTAAGAAAATGAGTATCACAAGCCCCGGCAAGACCTTTGCGGATATTGTCGGTCATAAAGATAAAACAGCTATTGAAGCGTTGGCATCAAGAGGAATTATAAACGGCAAAACAGAAAATAGTTTTGAGCCTGAAAGCACTATGACACGAGCAGAATTTGCAACCATTATTGTAAGAGGTCTTGGACTACCGCAGAAGAGCAATGTTATTTTTAAGGATGTAACAACAAACGATTGGTTTTATAACTATGTGGGTACTGCATACTCCTATGGAATAATAAAAGGTGTATCCGAAAATGAATTTAACCCTAACGGTACAATAACCCGTGAAGAAGCAGCGGTAATGGTTACGAGGGCGGCAAAGCTTTGCGGAATGGATACTGAAATGGACACTCTTGCAGTTCGAGATAGCTTGGCACAGTTTTTTGATTATGTAAAGGCATCTGACTGGTCCCAAAGTTCCCTTGCATTTTGCTACAATGAAAAAATCCTTGATGACAGTGTTATGGATATAAAGCCTAAAGAAGCGGTTACAAGAGCAGAGATAGCATCTATGCTTTATAATATGCTTTCCCTTGCAAAACTGCTTTAAGGAGGATTCAGATGAGAAAACATAAAAACAAAATTATAGCAGGTGTTGTTATCGCAATTGTATTAGCTTTTGTCTTTTGGTATGGCGGTGATGCACCGGGACTTCGTGGATGGACACCCGAACCAAAAGAAACAACTTCAGTAGTTCAAAATGACGAACCTACAAAAGAAGAAATAGCAGAAGCAGAAAAAACTATCAGCGATATTCCAATTAAGGAAGAAAACGCACCTGCCACAGAAGAAAATAAACCGCAAAAGCAAGACGGAACACCTATGACTCCGGCAGAAAAGATTGCTATGGCAGAGAAAATCGCAGAAAGCACACAAAGTTCTGCCGAAGAAACAACATCTTCTGCTGAAATCAAGCAAAGCAACGAAGAGTATTCCGAAGAACAAGGAATGGTTATAAATGAGGTTACAGGAAAAGACCAATACAAAACCGAACCCGTTCCTGAAGGAAAACCCATACCCATTGAGCCTGAAAATGCAGTAATTACAGATAAAGAGCTTACCTGCACTTTATCTGTCAGATGCGATACGATTTTACAAAACATCGGTTGGCTTGATAGTGAAAAGGTTGATATTGTACCCAAAGACGGTGTTATATTTGCAGAACAGACCGTTACATTCTATGAGGGTGAAAGTGTGTTCAATGTACTTGTACGAGAAATGAAGCAAAACAAAATTCACATGGAATTTGAAAATACGCCAATATATAACAGCGCCTATATCGAAGGCATAGCAAATCTTTATGAGTTCGATTGTGGAGAGCTTTCAGGTTGGATGTATAAGGTCAATGATTGGTTCCCAAATTACGGATGCTCCCGTTATCAGCTTAAAGCTGGTGACAAGGTTGAATGGGTATATACCTGCGACTTAGGAAATGATGTGGGCGGTCATTATTCGGCAAGGAATGGAAAATAAATCAGGAGATTATGTTATGATACAAACTTATTTTGGAAACGGAAAAGGAAAAACAACTGCTGCTGTTGGTTCGGCTGTTCGATGTGCCGGATGCGTTAACAAGGTACTATTTGTGCAGTTCTTAAAAAACAATGATTCTGCGGAATTTAATGTTCTTAGTAAAATAAAAGGCATAGACGTTTTATGTTCAGATGAACACTATGAGCTTTATGACAATAGAAATAAAGACCGTACGCCTGCACTTACAAAAGCATACAACAAACTTCTTTTCAAAGATACAAAAAATAAAGCAGACAATTATCAAATGATTATTTTGGATGAAATACTCGATGCAGTAGAATACGGTTATATAGGCGAAGATAATTTGTTAGAATTACTTGCAGAGCTTAAAGCACATTCTGAAATAATACTTACCGGACACAACCTAACAGAAAAAATAGCAGATGAATCGGACTATATCTCTGAAATTAAGGAGATAAGCCACCCATATACAAAAGGTGTTTCACCACGAGAAGGAATTGAATTTTAATATGAGCGAATTTAAAACATATCACCCGATTGTAAATTTCGTATACTTCGTATTTGTAATCGGTTTCAGTGGCTTTTTCATGCATCCTGTGTGCCTATGTATTTCACTTATAAGCGGTTTTACATATTCTGTGATGCTGAAGGGCAAAAATGCAATAAAAACAAACTTAATATATATGCTTCCGATGCTACTTATGATGGCACTTATAAACCCTGCCTTCAATCACGAGGGAGTTACCATCATAGATTATCTGCCAAGCGGAAATCCGTTGACATTGGAATCCATTATCTACGGACTTTGTGCTGCTATAATGATTGTAAGTGTACTCTGTCATTTTTCTTGCTACAACGAGGTTATGACAAGTGACAAGTTTATCTATCTGTTCGGGAAAATCATACCTGCTATGTCGCTTATTATATCTATGACACTTCGGTTTGTTCCAAAGTTTTCAGCACAGCTTAAAGTCGTAACGAACGCACAAAGGTGTATGGGGCGTGATGTTTCAAATGGTAGTATCATAAAGCGTGCAAAAAATGGACTTAATATACTGTCCATTATGACAACTTGGTCTTTAGAAAATGCCATTGAGACTGCAGACAGTATGAAATCCCGTGGCTATGGAATACCGGGCAGAACTGCGTTTTCAATATTTACATTTGATAAGAGAGATAAAAAAGCACTTATTTGCATTTTGCTTTTAGGTATATATACGCTTGCAGGAAATTTAATGGGAGAAATGGATTTCAGATTCTTTCCCTCTATGAAAATGGCAGAAGTTTCTGTATTTGGTATAAGCGTATTCGTAGCATATCTGCTACTTTGTATATGTCCTATAATAATTGAACTGTGGGAGGTGAGAAAATGGAAAGCTTTAAGATCGAAAATTTAAGTTTTACTTATCCGAACAGAACGGATAAGGCACTTGATGATATAAACTTTACTGTTAATCAAGGTGAGTTTGTTTTGCTTTGCGGTAAATCGGGATGCGGTAAAACTACGCTTTTAAGATTATTAAAATCAACGCTTGCACCACACGGCGAAATAAGTGGAAATATCTATTTTAACGGCAAACCTCTTGCGGACTACGATACCAAAGAACAAGCATCAGGCATTGGTTTTGTAATGCAGAATCCCGACAATCAGATTGTAACGGATAAGGTATGGCATGAACTTGCATTTGGTTTAGAGAGTCTTGGATACAAGCAAACCGAAATCAGAACAAGAGTATCCGAAATGGCATCTTTCTTCGGCATACAGACTTGGTTTTACAAGAAAGTAACCGAACTTTCAGGCGGTCAAAAGCAACTGTTAAACCTTGCATCTGTTATGGCTATGCAACCGTCTGTGTTGATTCTCGACGAGCCTACAAGTCAGCTTGATCCGATAGCTGCAGGTGAATTTTTAAAAACTTTAGAAAAAATTAACCGTGAGCTTGGCACAACCGTTATTCTCACCGAGCATCGTTTGGAAGATGCTTTCCCGATAGCTGACAGAGTTATTGTTATGGATAGCGGCAAAATCATTGCCGATGAAACACCAACTGAAGTCGGCAAAGTTTTGAAAGCACAAAATCACGATATGTATAAAGCACTTCCTACTCCTATGAGAGTTCACAATGATGTGGTAAATGCTTTACCTTGTCCTTTGACAGTTCGTGAAGGCAGAGTGTGGCTTGAAGAATATTCAAAGGGAAACACTTTGAATCCCACTCTTATTCCCTTAGATAACTTAAAAGAAAACAACGATACAGTTATAGAAATTAAAGATGCCTGGTTCAGATACGATAAAGATTTACCCGATGTAGTTAAGGGTTTTAATCTGTCTGTCAATCAAGGTGAATTATTCTGTCTTGTTGGCGGTAACGGCACCGGAAAGACAACTGCACTTTCCCTTATATCAGGACTTAATACGCCATACCGAGGTGATGTAAAGATTAAAGGACAGAGTATTTCCAAAATAAAAAGCTTATATGATGGACTGCTCGGTGTTCTTCCTCAGAATCCGCAAAGTGTGTTTGTAAAGAAAAC
>JAHAZB010000013.1 GCA_018384175.1 Eubacteriales bacterium | reverse complement strand
CGGGGTTGGTCTGCCTTGAAATTCTTTGCGAATTCTACGAAGCTCGTTTATGAATTTTCTTGATTTGCAGATAGTCTGATAAGCCTGTGATATTTCATCCATTGCTGTTTGCAGTTCGGGCGGAATGTATGAACCACCGTATTTACCGAAAAAGCCGTTGCTATCCGGATAGTTTTTAAAGTATGTGTTAAATTCAATGTCATTGTATTTCATGATTAAATCCTCCAAAAATATAATTTTTATTTATTGTTTTATTGATATGATGGCATGTTGAGATTTGCCATCGTTTTGAAAATATAAACATATAGAAAACACTCCTTTTGTTCTTTTATATTTACTGCCAAAGGAGGATAAATAAAAACGCCCTTGACAGAAATATACTAATTCTGTCAAGGACGAATAAATACAAATATCCGCGGTGCCACCTTGATTCACAGTTTGACCTGTGCGCTTAGCAGAGTACCAACATACTCCCGACTTCTTACGCGAGTCTTACGTCTGTGAATTTCCTCACAGCCCTTAGCAGCCCATATTACGCAGGAGACCTTTGTGGAACTCACACCATAATCCACTCGCTCGGAAAAGCCTTTGTCTGCCTTTTTTCTGCCTCAACGGTTTATTGATTTATTAAATTACTGTTATTATACCATTCTTTGCCTACTTTGTCAATAGGTAAAAGAAAATTTTATTGACTTTTTTTATTACTTAACAAATCTTCAAGAGTTATGCCATCAAAATAACTATTTACCATTTTGTGAAACTCTGTCCACATAGGAAGTGTGGGACAGGTGTCTTTTCTGTCGCACGGTTTTGCATCACATTCAAGACAGGTAACAGGTGCAAGGTTTCCTTCAGTCAGTCTCAAAAGATCTCCAATCCTATACTCGGACAACTGCTTTGACAAACGATAACCTCCACCTTTGCCGTGCACACCCTCTATTAGCTTATTTTTAGATAAGGTAGGCATAATTGCCTGAATATATTTCAGCGATAGTCCCTGACGCTCAGCAACAGTTTTCATTGCAATGTAGCCATCGCTTTGATGTTCTGCAAGGTCAAGCAAAACTCTAATGGCATATCTGCCTCTTGTTGATATCAACATGGATTTTCTCCTCCCAGTTACAAAATGATATATAATCAATTATACACCATATCGGTAGGTTAATCAACTGTTATTCTGAAAAAAGAGGCGTTGAAAGGTATCTGTCGCCTGTATCAGGAAGTAAAACAACTATTGTTTTACCTTCATTCTCCCTTCGCTTTGCGAGTTTAATAGCAGCGTACACTGCAGCACCCGAAGATATACCAACAAGAATGCCTTCGTTTTGTCCGATTAGTCTGCCCGTTTCAAAGGCATCTTCATTTGATACTGTTACAATCTCATCATAAATTTTTGTATCAAGAATATCAGGAACAAATCCTGCACCGATTCCTTGAATTTTATGAGCACCTGCAACACCCGTTGACAGTACTGCTGAAGATTCAGGCTCAACTGCAACAACCTTAACATTTTGATTTTTTGATTTTAAGTATTTTCCGACACCGGTTATTGTACCTCCTGTGCCGACCCCCGCGACAAAAATATCCACATTTCCGTCCGTGTCTTCGTATATTTCAGGACCGGTTGTGAGATAGTGTGCCTTAGGATTTGCAGGATTCACAAACTGTCCGGGGATAAAGCTGTTTGGAATTTCCTTTGCCAACTCCTCTGCTTTTGCGATTGCGCCTTTCATACCTTTTGCACCTTCGGTAAGTACAAGCTCTGCGCCGTAAGCCTTCATCAGTTGTCTGCGTTCAACAGACATCGTTTCGGGCATTACAATAATAATACGATATCCTCTTGCTGCGGCAACAGCTGCAAGTCCGATTCCCGTATTTCCGGATGTGGGTTCTATGATAACAGAACCATCTTTCAATTTTCCGCTTTGTTCGGCATCATCAATCATTGCTTTTGCTATACGGTCTTTCACTGAACCTGCCGGATTAAAATACTCAAGCTTTGCAAGAATTTTTGCTTTCAAATCATATTTTTTCTCAAGATGTGTAAGTTCTAATATTGGTGTTTTGCCGATAAGTTCATCGCTTGATGTATATATTTTTGACATAACCTTAATCTCCTTAAATTTACTGTAACATAATTTTATTCTTCTCAAACAGTTTAATAAGTATTGTTCCGATTATAAGACCTGCAGCACCTTGCACTGCATTTGCAGGTATGTTTACAAGAGACGGAACAAATCCATATAAAAAGCCTTCAAATACGAAATATCCCAAAATCATTATTATTTCAGATAATGTACCGCTTATTATTCTTGATGAAAAACTGCCTAATCGTTTATGTAAAAGTCTAAAACCAAAATAAGCAATAATAGCCATTAGTCCTTTTATCACAAAAGTTGCCGGAGCGTATGTAATGTATCCTGAGAAAACATCTGCAAGAGCCGAGCCGATTCCGGCGGCAAGAAAGCCATAAACCGGTGATAAGAGCCAACCAGATAGAAGCACCACACAGTCTCCCAAATTTATATATCCTTTAAGCGGTGATGGTATTTTTATTATCATTGTTGCCACACAAACTAAGGCGGCAAGCATTGATGCTGTTACGATTTTCTTTGTAGTATTCATTTTATCACCTCAAATCCTTTCTGCAAATCAAAGAGTATATCATCAATATGTTCTGTTCCAATAGAAAGACGGATAGTGTTGGGTTTGATACCCTGATCAGCAAGTTCTTCTTCGGTAAGCTGACTGTGGGTTGTAGTTGCAGGATGAATAACCAAGCTCTTCGAGTCCGCAACATTGGCAAGAAGCGAAAAGATTTTTAAGTTATCAATAAACTTGTGTGCTTCCTCCTGACCGCCTTTAATTTCAAATGTGAATATAGAACCTCCGCCGTTTGGAAAATACTTCTGATATAATGTATTATCGGGATGTTCGGGAAGTGATGGATGGTTAACCTTTTCGACCTGCGGATGATTTTTGAGGAATTCCACAACCTTTTTGGTGTTTTCTGCATGACGCTCTAACCGGAGTGAAAGTGTTTCAACACCCTGCAAAAGAAGGAATGCCGCAAAAGGCGAAATTGTCGCACCTGTATCACGAAGAAGTATTGCTCTTACATATGTAACAAATGCAGCTGGACCTACAGCTTTTGTAAACGATACACCGTGATAGCTTGGGTTAGGGCTACTTATTGCCGGATAATTACCGGATGCTTCCCAATCAAACTTTCCCGAATCTACAATTACTCCGCCAAGAGTTGTACCATGACCGCCGATAAACTTTGTTGCGGAATGTACCACGATATCTGCACCGTGTTCGATAGGGCGGATAAGATACGGAGTGCCAAAGGTATTGTCAACAACAAGGGGTAAGCCGTGTTTATGAGCAAGCTCCGCTAAAGCATCAATATCAGGAATATCGCTATTTGGGTTACCGAGTGTTTCTATGTAAATTGCTCTTGTATTATCCTTGATAGCGGATTCAACTTCTTTGAGGTCGTGAATGTTTACAAATGTTGCTGTAATGCCAAAGTTCGGTAGCGTATGAGCAAGCAAATTATAGCTTCCGCCATAAATGGTTTTCTGTGCTACAATATGACCGCCATTCTGAGCAAGTGCCTGCAGAGTGTATGTAATCGCAGCCGCACCTGATGCTAAAGCAAGTGCCGCAACACCGCCCTCGAGTGCTGCAATACGCTGTTCAAATACGTCCTGTGTAGAGTTGGTAAGTCTTCCGTATATGTTTCCTGCATCCGCAAGACCGAAGCGGGCAGCAGCATGTGCTGAGTTTTTAAATACATAAGATGTGGTTGCGTAAATCGGTACTGCTCTTGCATCTGTTGCGGGGTCGGGATTTTCCTGACCTACGTGGAGTTGTTTTGTTTCAAATTTATATTCTGACATAATATTCATTTCCTTTTATATTCAAAAATTTAACTGTTATTTATGTATTTTGATTATGAAGTTACATTCGTCCGTATCTGTAATTAGCCCTGACAAGCTTTTCGAATCGAAAACTCATTTTAACACCTTCCTAATAAAATAAATAAAGCCGGTTGACTCCGATAAAGCCTCCCGGTTAAAAGCAACGTTATAGCACAGATATATTTATGCGATACAATGTTTTTTCTTTGAAATGGAGAACATATCGGATATAAGCGCACACAAACACATGCACATCTGGCAAATCCACATGCACATCCACATCATAATTATAGTGGTATAAGGCTTAATCATAGCATTGTTCTCCTTTCTTGAAATATTTACCTATTGATAGGTTGGTAATATTATAACACCGTTTGCCTACTTTGTCAATGGGTAAATAAAATTTCAAAATTTTTTTTAATATTATGCCAAATATTAAAAACCTCAGAGGATTAAGAACAGTATATAAA
>JAHAZB010000007.1 GCA_018384175.1 Eubacteriales bacterium | reverse complement strand
GTAACTTATACAGGTACGATATCAGAGGTTGATCCTTTTATGGGGAAGATTCTGTCGGTTGAGAAAAAGTAAGGAAGTTTTAAAAGCGGATAAGATACTTCTTCAGCCTTGTTACAATCGATTCTGAGAAGGTATCCGTTATAATGGTAGATAGCAATGCTGTTGGTTTGAGGATTGTATTCTGCGTGTACGATTTTCATGATTGTTATCCTTTCGTTTTTGTTTTAGAGGTAAAAGTCCATGGGCTCATTTTGGACTTGATAATTTTTTGAAATAAATGAAATAGTCACAAAATGTGATAGTTTTTGCGATAATAAGCAATGTAAAATATTTGAAATAACACAGTTTGTGATATGTTTAGTCGTGTTGCTACTATTATTGAATAATCCCGTAAATTCAGGCTTTTTAAGCATTTGAATGAGGAGTTTGCAACAAAATTGCAAAGCATAATGCTGAATAATGCATGATAATGCAAGTTTCAGTAATGCAGCGAATCCAATTTAATAAGATTTTGCATCTAAGGACATTTTCCAAGTGAAAACAAGGAAAGTGTCCTTTTTTGTGTTGTGATCAAAAATTACAGGAAGAATACGATTGCAGAGCTGAAGAATACGATTGCCGATCTGAAAGAAAAGTTGGCTGCGGTCACACAGGAACTGGCAGGATATAAGTCTGTTCGAAATCAGCTTTATGTATCAGAATTGGAGCAGGAGAACGACTGCCTGAGTGGGAAACTTAAGGAGTACAATGCCGTGATTGAGAAGAATGATTTGAGGAGATATTTCCGGAAGCCGGCGGAACGAGATAGAGGCAGATAATTATGCTATAAGTGGTAGGGTTCATTAAGATGTAGAGGACGTCACAACCTATATTAGTGTCGTCCTCTTTATTAATTTCCATTTTTATGGTAATTTATATCTGTTAGCTAAACTTGAATTTTAGTAAACGCTCCATAGTGAGTACCTTTCGTTAACACCATTTGTTTGAGATAATAGACTGGATTACTATTCCGGTCAAAAAAGTTCAGTACTAAACTTTTTTGACTAAGATAAGGAGGCCTATTATGAATACTCAAACAAGTTTAGTCGCAGAACAGGTTCGTCTTAAGCAGTGGGCTGAACAAATCAAAGAATGCCAGAACCGTCCTGCCGATATGAAAGTTGATACCTGGTGCACCCAGAATGGATTGACCAAGGCTAATTACTATTACCGCTTAAGACGTGTGCGGGAGGCCTGTCTTACCGCCTGCGAAAATGAAGGTGCATCCTTTGTGGAACTGCCCAAACCAGCTATTGTTCAAACAGACACACCTGCGTCTGCCCCTGCTGTAGCAGCCATCCTGCACGGCTCAGGCGATATCACAATAGAAATCCTAAACGGTGCATCTTCTGAACTGATTAGGAATGTCATAGGAGCGCTTGCTTATGCTCAATGATGCTACCGGATTTAAGAAGGTATATCTAGCCACGGGATATACGGATTTACGCAGGGGTATGGAGGGGTTGGCTACTATTATCAGATTCCGTTTTCAACTGGATCCTTATGATAAAAATACCCTGTTTCTTTTTTGCGGCAAGAGAAGCGATCGCATCAAAGGGCTTCTCTGGGAAGGAGACGGATTCCTCCTGCTTTACAAGCGGCTGGATAACGGGGCTTTCAACTGGCCCAGAACAGCGGATGAAGCGATGGAAATCACACTGGAGCAGTACCGCATGCTCATGCAGGGGCTGGAAGTGATTGCCAGACGTCCAATACAGGAAGTATCTGATCCACCCCGTGCCATGTGATATTTGTGCAATTCGCAGAAATTTTTTGGAGGAAAAATCTCTGAAAAAAACGAAAATCTCATAGTTTCTTACTCTTATCCACAAATCAGACCTATAGTGGGGACGATTCCTTTGAATCAGAATAATTCCCACCGGGTTTGTGGATAACAGTACTGAAAACCTGAGATAACATCCTGATTTCTCGGATTTTCAGTACTGTTATCCACCGTCAAAATGACGAAGGGTAAACAGGCGCCAACTGGCGTAATCACGCTGTGTCTGCTATAATAGACCTACACAAAGGAGTTCCTGTTATGGCAATCAAGTACACAGAAGAACAACTGAATACAATAGACAAGTCGTTACTGGTACAGATGTTCCTAAATCAACAGGAACAGTTGGAGACCCTTACCACTCAGGTGCGTTCTCTCAATGAGAAAAATAAAAGTGTCAGGCACTCCAAAAAACAAATAAACAAAATAAATTTTTGGTAAATTTTTAATAAACTTGTTTTTATGGTACCTGACACCAATTTTTATTGATGGAGAAGATAATTCCTTTGATGGGAAAGATGTCAGCCAAGAATCTGAATCAGCTAAAAAATGGAATCACTACTTTCATTGTATTGATAACAAGAGTATGTATATCAAGCGGTGTTCAACCATCCAAGGCATATGCATATAGTGATGAATATTTACAGGTATTGGATAAAACGAATTCTGAAGCAGAGATATTTCCATTGCTGTATAAGATAATAGACAAATTTATCGGTCTGATTGAAGCTCGGGAAAAACAGCGAACGATAAATCATGTTGAAAAATGTAAAATTTATATCGATACAAATTATCGGAAAAAGTTATCACTTCAAGAAATTGCTTCAGAGGTTGGACTGAACCCATCGTATCTATCGCACCTGTTTTCAAAGACAGAAGGAATGTCGATAAAGGAGTATATTTACAAGGTTAGAACAGAAAGAGCAATGAATCTTTTGAGATTTTCAAATAGTAGTATTATGGAGATCGGAGAGTATGTAGGTTTCGAATCACAAAGCTATTTTGGAAAGATATTTAAGAGTTATACAGGAATGACACCTCAAATGTGCAGAGATTGGTCTTATGTCAAGATTTAGTACAAATTAAAATGAGAGGTTCCGCCAGCTAAGCAGCCGGCAGAACATTCACCCTTTCATACAGTTTTTCGAATTCGTCAGGGGACATATAGTCACAATGACTATG
>JAHAZB010000002.1 GCA_018384175.1 Eubacteriales bacterium | reverse complement strand
TACTTTCGTTATGAATATAATAGAGAATAATGGTAATTTAATTTTAGATAAGGTTTCCGATTTTGAGCTTTCAAATGTGTTTGACTGCGGACAATGCTTTCGTTGGGACAGAGTTTCGGATAATGCTTATATCGGAATTGCGTGCCAAAAGGTTCTTTTAATCGAAAAAACAGATGACCGTTTGATTTTATACAATACAACATCAGATGATTATGAACGTATCTGGCGCAATTATTTCGACTTCAACAGGGATTATAACGAAATAAAAAGCGTTCTTTCTCCCGACAGCATTTTAGCAGAAGCCATTCGCTTCGGAAATGGTATACGAATACTTAATCAGGAGCCTTTTGAAACACTTATATCCTTTATAATTTCGGCAAGCAATAACATTCCGAGAATAAAAGGAATTATAAGCCGGCTTTGCGAAAACTTCGGTGATGAGATTTCGTATATGGGTAAAACATACTACACCTTCCCCACAGCCGAAAGACTCGCAAAAGAAACATTAGAAACACTTTCTGTCATAAGAGCAGGATTTCGCGATAAATATATTATTGATGCAGCACAAAAGGTTGTAAGCGGCGAAATCAACCTTGATGATATCCGTTTGATGCCTACTGCTGATGCAAAATCAGAGCTTATGAAAATCAAAGGTGTCGGCAGCAAGGTTGCAGACTGCGCCCTCTTGTTCGGTTTCGGAAAGTGTGATTGCTTCCCGACAGATGTCTGGATTAAGCGTATTATGGAGTATTGCTACTTTGAAAACAAAGAAGTAACCCTCAAGCAAATCGCAGCCTATGCTGCAGATAATTTTGGTAAATACGGCGGTTTCGCACAACAATATTTGTTTTACTGGGCAAGAGAAAACAAGATAGGAGTGTAGCAAAATGCTGGTCAATTACAGTAATAGTATTGCATACATATGCCCCTATTGCGGCAGGCTTACAGAAAAGGATATTACTTTATTCGACCTGCCTGCTAGCGGCGCTGTCTTCTGTTGCTCCGAAAACGGATGCGGAGAACCGATTATAACAGTTAATCACAAAAAAGACAAATATGTGTTTGAGGTGCTTTGTACCGCTTGTGATGACCGTCATAAATTCGTAGTCAGTCGCTCAGGGTTCTGGCGCAAAGAACTGATGGTTCTTACCTGCCCTCAGACTACTGTTGATATTATGTTCGTTGGAAATAAACAGCTCATTACCGAGGAGTTAAAAAAACAAAACGAGCTTTATCGCGAAGCAGAAGCAGAAATATCTGCAAATCCCGGATTAAGTATATATTTCGACATAATTCGGTTTATAAACGATATAGCAAAAAACAACCTGATATCATGCTTAAAATGTCCAAGCGAAAGCTTTGATATAGAGTTGGACGATTCTGGCATAAGAATAACCTGTCGTGATTGCCACGCAAATAAAGTTATACCCATATCTCCGGAATCACTAAAAGATTTATTGACAGCAGGCACAATAGTGCTTGAATAAAAATACTCAAATTACCCAAGGAGGAAATGTTAAATGTTAGTATCAGCTACCGAAATGTTAAACAAAGCCGTTGCAGGCAAGTATGCCGTAGGTCAGTTTAACATAAACAATCTTGAATGGACAAAAGCCATTCTCCAGACCGCAGAAGAATGTAAATCTCCGGTTATTCTTGGTGTGTCTGAGGGTGCAGGAAAGTATATGACAGGCTTTAAGACAGTTGCAGCAATGGTTTCTGCAATGATTGAAGACCTCGGTATTACTGTTCCGGTTGCTCTCCACTTAGACCACGGCAGCTATGACGGCTGCATGAAGTGTATCGAGGCAGGTTTCTCATCAGTTATGTTTGATGGTTCACACTACCCCATCGACGAAAATATTGCCAAGACAAAAGAATTGGTTGACATCTGCCACAGTAAAGGCCTTTCAATCGAGGCTGAAGTTGGTTCAATCGGCGGCGAAGAAGATGGCGTTGTAGGCGCAGGCGAAATTGCAGACCCCAATGAGTGCAAAATGATTGCTGATCTTGGTGTTGATTTCCTCGCAGCAGGTATCGGTAACATCCACGGCAAGTATCCTGCTAACTGGAAAGGTCTTGACTTTGATGCTCTCGGAAAGACAAAGAACCTTATTGGCGACCTTCCCCTCGTGCTTCACGGCGGTACAGGAATCCCTGCTGATATGATTAAGACAGCTATCTCTTTGGGCGTAGCTAAAATCAATGTGAATACCGAATGTCAGCTCTATTTCCAGGCTGCTACAAGAAAGTATATCGAAGAAGGCAAAGACCTTGAAGGCAAGGGTTTTGACCCGAGAAAGCTCCTCGCACCCGGTTGTGCAGCAATCAAGGAGATTGTAAAAGAGAAGATGGAGCTCTTTGGTTCAGTAAACAAGGCGTAAACAACTATAATATCACTCAGGCATCTGCAAATGCAGATGCCTTTTTATGCACAAAAATACCGAGTGTATTTAGAACACACTCGGTATTTTTATTACTGTTTCTTATTTCTGGTTTCCTCTATATTTTCTTGCTCATACTTTTTTCTATCAGCATAACCATAACGATAATCGTATCTGTATCCATATCGGTAAGAATACTTTGAACCATATTTGTAGCGGTATCTGCTATAACTGTACCCACCACGAGTCTTCGTAACATCATTTACAAAGAAGCCAAGAATTTTTGTTCTTGCGATATTGAGTAGATTTACTGCCATTGTAAGACTTTCGTGGTCGGTATAGTTTTGGCGTATAATTATAATAACTCCATCAACCAATGGTGAAAGCGCCGCAGCGTCGGTTACAACAGTAACAGGCGGTGTATCAAATAACACATAATCATACTCATTTGAAAGCTTTTCAATAAGTTGCTTCATCGCCTCTGAACACAATAATTCCGCTGGGTTCGGAGGAATCTCTCCTGATGAAAGAACATCAAGCCCGTAACGCACATTTCTATTTACAGCCTTCTCAAACTCCATCTGATTAGAAAGCACCGATGAAAGACCTATGTCTTTTTTTAGATTCAGATATCTATGCATTCTCGGCTTACGCAAATCACCGTCTATTGCCAGAACTCTGGCACCCGTCTGTGCAAATGTTATTGCGAGATTAAGTGTAGTTGTAGTTTTTCCCTCACCGGGGTTTGCGCTCGTAATCGCAATAAACTTACATCCGGTCTTGTTTGTTCCTGAAACAGAGAATATTATGTTTGTTCTCGCTGTCTTATAATTCTCTCTGATTACAAATGGCGTGTCGTCAGACAGTATTGTATTAAGCTTTCTTCTCGCTTCGTTCGGATTAGCTGCACCCTTTTGCCTTATTGTTTCTATTAAAGTCTTTATTCTATGATATTTTCTCATATTACTACACGCTCCTCTTTATGACATATCGGAAAGATTTGATATCTCACCCAGTACGGGGAGCTTGTATCTGGTAGTCAGTTCCTCTGTGGTTACAATTCTTGTATCAAACATATCAAACAAAACAATTGCAATAATTGCCAATATTGCCCCTATTACAAAACCAATAATACCACGTTTGAACAAATTTACAACTATTATTTTGGGAGACTGTTCAGGTGAGTCAATAACCTTGACAGAACCACCTTCAAACACTCTCAAAATCTCATCCGCTGCAAATCTGACAATATAATCACAAATCAAATAGGAATCGCGTTCGTCAACGCATACGACATTTATTTCCATAATATTTGTGTCTTCCACTTGGGATAAGGCCGTCATTGCATCAATTTCCTGATAGGTGTACTTATTATTCATAGCCTCACTTATCATAGTGTTAAAAGTACGGCTTTCAAGAATCTCGATATATGTTGGCATAAGGTCTCTTGCATACAAAAGTGCAGTTGCGTTCACATCGTCGTCAATTCTCTCGCGCTGTGTATCTATATACAAATTGCCGGTTGATTTGTATGTAGGAACCGCTGTAGATTTACTGTATGCGTAACACGCAACAGCAAGAACCAGTCCTACAAGTCCGACTATCCACCAATTACGCATTACCAAAACAAGTATATCTAAAACGGAAATCTCATTAGCAAAACTTTCAATGCTTTCCGTGCTTAACTCATTTACTCTCTGCTCGTTTTCCACAATACTCCTCCTTATCACCCTATCTTAAGCTTCTTCAAATTGGCTAAGTATCGCATCTCTCTCTTTCTGCGACATACTGCTCATTGAGTTTAGTGTCTTTTCAAGTAATTTTCTGTTTGCATCGTTTATACGTTTTTTATAGTTTGCGTTACTATTAACACCACCCAAAACCTCATTTATTGCCTTAATAATTTCATTATTCTTAGCAATATTTGTTCTAAACGATGCCTGTGCGTTTGCGTTTTGTTCTATCGTTTTCGTCGCTGCTTCAGTAATTTTATCTGTGTATTCCACTATCACGCTTTTTGCAAAATTATTTTTAGAAAAAGCATAGCTGACAAAAACCTTACTAATTGTTTCGAAATCATCCAAATCGGAATTGACGAGCTTGTCATAATCACTGTAAAATTCCAATACCTCATCCACACAGTTATCAATATACATATTCAGTTCCAACTGTTTCTCATCGACATTTTCCAATATCACCTTAAGATTCTCTATAAACAGCTCTGTACTTGCATTATTCAATGCCTGTCTTTTGCTGCTGAGTTCAGACATCATCTTATTCCGATTTATCTGCGCATGCTGTTCTCTTAAAGTTTCTACGTCAGTAAGATTATAGGACTCTATCATCGACTCACAGAGAGCTTTTTGCTGCATATAAACAGACTCTCTCGCCTCATCAAAAGTAGTCGCACCACTTATTGCTTCCGGGAACACAGTTTGAATAACAATTGAATCCAATGTTTCATACAACTTTCCATACTTACCACAGGAGGTTAATGTTGTTGTCAACAAAATAGATAAAATAATTATACTGATTTTCTTGAACAAATAAATTTCCCTCCTTTACTA
>JAHAZB010000040.1 GCA_018384175.1 Eubacteriales bacterium | reverse complement strand
CTTATGAGTTATTTGAATACAAAATTAAGGGATTCGTATAATTCTTTAGATGAGCTGGCAAAAAGCGAAGATGCTGATATAAATGAAATTTTATCTGTTATGAAATCAATAGGTTTTTCATATAATGAAGACACCAATTCTTTTACGAGATAAGCGGATTTTTGTGCAACTCGGCAACTATCTTACCTATTTTCCCCTACGGTCTGTAATATATTACAAAATTTAATTATTTATTGAAATTTGTGCCATTTTGTGATATAATAGAATGAAATTATTTTGCGGAGGTTACCCGATGAAGTCTTATATTGATATGACTGCAGCTGAACTTGCTGCTGAAAAGAATAAACTGGAAGCTGAATTTGCACAGATTAAAGCAAAAAATCTTAAGCTTGATATGTCAAGAGGAAAGCCGTCTGCAGATCAGCTTGATATATCTATGGGGATGATGGATGTACTTTCAAGTAGTTCTGACCTCAAATGCGACGGTGTTGACTGCAGAAACTACGGTGTGTTGTGCGGTATTACAGATGCAAAGGCTCTTCTCGCTGATATGATTGAAGTTCCTGTCGATAACGTGATTATCTATGGAAACTCAAGCCTTAACATTATGTATGATACTGTTTCACGTTCATATACTCACGGTGTTTTAGGCTCTACTCCCTGGTGCAAGCTTGATAAGGTTAAGTTCCTTTGTCCTGTACCCGGTTATGACAGACATTTTGCAATCACTGAGTTTTTCGGTATTGAAATGATTAATATTCCGATGCTTGAAACCGGTCCTGATATGGATATGGTAGAAGAGCTTGTGTCTTCTGACCCTGCAATTAAAGGTATATGGTGCGTACCTAAATATTCAAACCCTCAGGGAATCACATACTCAGACGAAACCGTACTGCGTTTCGCAAATTTGAAGCCTGCTGCAGAAGACTTCAGAATTTACTGGGATAACGCATACGGTGTTCACCATCTCTACGAAGACGACCAGGATTACCTTATTGAAATTCTCGATGCCTGTACAAAAGCAGGAAATCCTGATATGGTATATAAGTTCTGCTCAACATCAAAAATCAGTTTTCCCGGTTCAGGTGTTGCCGCAATAGCCGCTTCTACTGCAAACATAGAAGAAATCAAAAAGCAGCTTACGATACAGACAATCGGTCATGATAAATTAAATCAGCTCCGCCACGTAAGATTTTACGGTGATATGGATGGCGTTGTTAAGTATATGAAGAAGCACGCGGATATCCTTCGTCCAAAGTTCGAGATAGTATGCGACACTTTGGAAAACAAGCTCGGCTCACTTGAAATAGGTAAGTGGATTAAACCTAAGGGCGGTTACTTTGTTTCCTTCGACTCACTTCCCGGTTGTGCAAAAGCAATCGTGGCAAAGTGCAAGGAGGCAGGAATAACACTCACCAATGCGGGTGCAACTTATCCTTACGGCAAGGACCCCAAAGACAGCAACATAAGAATTGCTCCGTCCTTCCCGACAACCGATGAGCTTAAAATGGCTATGCAGGTATTTACCCTTTGCGTAAAGCTTGTAAGCGCAGAAAAGCTTTTAGTTGAAAAGGCATAATTTATATCAAGATGCGGTGTAAACTTTTGCACCGCACTTTTATTTTGTAAAAAAACCGGACTGTTAATACAGTCCGGTTTCGTTATATTTAGTTATCAAGACCGTGTTTTACTCTGTCTCTCTCTTCTGCTGCTTTACCATCGTTGAAGCGGTCAAGAGTTCCTACAAGGTATCCTGTAATTCTTCTGATACGTTCAAACTTTGTACCATGCTCTTCTTCACTTCTTCCGCACATCGGGCAAGTATCGCCAATGATACCTGTATATCCGCAAATCGGGTCGCGGTCAACAGGATGATTAACTGAACCGTAACCTATACCTGCATCATGCATAGCACGAATAATCTTTTCAAACGCATCAAGGTTCTTTGTCGGGTCGCCATCAAGCTCGACATATGAGATATGGCCTGCGTTTGTAAGTGCGTGATATGGAGCCTCTGTCTTAATCTTCTTGAAAGCACCGATATTGTAGTGAACAGGAACGTGGAATGAGTTTGTATAATAATCTCTGTCTGTTACACCCTCAATTTCGCCATAAAGCTTCTTATCAAGTCTTACAAATCTGCCGCTCAAGCCCTCTGCGGGTGTTGCAAGAAGCGTGAAGTTAAGCTTTCTCTTTTCGGATTCCTGATCCATTCTTGCACGCATATGAGAGATAATATCAAGACCAAGGTTCTGTGCTCTTTCGCTCTGTCCGTGATGCTCACCGATAAGAGCAACAAGAGTCTCTGCAAGACCGATAAAACCAATTGACAGAGTTCCGTGTTTTAGAACTTCACGAACATAGTCATTAGGTCCTAACTTTTCAGAATCTATCCACACACCCTCGCCCATAAGGAAGGGATAGTTTAGAACCCTCTTATTTGCCTGAATTTCAAATCTGTCAAGAAGCTGTCCGATTACCAAGTCAATCTTTCTGTCAAGCTCCTCAAAGAACCAATTCACATCGCCCTTTGCCTTAATAGCAATTCTTGGAAGGTTGATTGATGTAAATGAGAGGTTACCTCTACCATTGCTGATTTCTCTTTCGGGGTCATGTACATTACCGATAACTCTTGTACGGCAGCCCATATATCCGATTTCTGTTTCAGGTGTACCCTTATAATACTTGAGGTTAAAGGGTGCATCCTGGAATGAGAAGTTCGGGAAGAGTCTCTTTGCACTAACCTGACAAGCAAGCTTGAAGAGGTCATAGTTCGGGTCTCCGGGATTATAGTTAATTCCTTCCTTAACTCTGAAAATCTGTATCGGGAAAATTGGAGTTTCGCCGTTACCAAGTCCTGCTTCATTTGCAAGAAGAACGTTTCTCATTACCATTCTTCCCTCTTCGCTTGTATCCATACCATAGTTGATTGATGAGAACGGTGTCTGAGCACCTGCTCTTGAATTCATTGTGTTAAGGTTATGGATAAATGCTTCCATAGCCTGATAGGTAGCACGCTCTGTTTCCTTTACAGATGTTTCTGATGCGTACTTCTGCGCCTTTTTTGCAGCCTTTTCGTCAATACCAAATTCTTTTATCTTAGGAAGCTCGGCCTTCTTATAATCATCATTATCTGCAATTCTAAGCACTTTTCCTGAAGCTACAAGTTCTTTACGTATTGTCTTTAATACTTCTTCGTCAATTACTGTGCCTGTTGTAAGCTCAATCGCCTTCTGAAGATTCTGTGTATACTTTCTCTGATATGTCTTAATTACACCCGGTGCCATACCATAGTCAAAGTTAATAATACTCTGACCGCCGTGCTGGTCGTTCTGGTTCGACTGAATTGCAATACAAGCAAGAGCTGAGTAGCTTGCAATATCATTCGGCTCACGAAGAACACCGTGTCCTGTTGAAAAACCATTCTCGAACAGCTTCAAAAGGTCAATCTGTGTACAGGTTGTTGTCATTGTAAGGAAGTCAAGGTCGTGAATATGAATATCGCCCCTCTTATGAGCTTCTGCATATTCCGGCTTTAATACGACCATCTCATAAAACTGCTTTGCACCTTCAGAACCGTATTTAAGCATTGTACCCATCGCAGTATCTGCGTTTACGTTTGCATTTTCTCTCTGGAGGTCAGAATCCTTCGCATCCTTAAATGTAATATCCTCATAAATCTGCATAAGGTTGGTTTTCATTTCACGCACTCTTGTACGCTCCGAACGATAAACCATATATGCTCTTGCAGTTCTTACATGACCATTCTTAACAAGCACACGCTCAACACAGTCCTGAATCTGTTCAACAGAAGGAATATCAAATCCAATCTCCTCCAGTTCAAACACAACCTGTTGTGCAAGCTTTGATGAATATTCAATATCATCTCTTTGTGTACTCGCAATAAACGCCTTGTTAATCGCATCACTTATCTTTTCCAGGTTAAACTCAACCTGTCTACCGTCTCTTTTAATAATTTTTTCAACCATTTTCCGAAATTCCCCTCTCTTATAATATAGTATAAAATATGTATTTTTCTTCTTTAGTCCCAAAAAAAGACCTGTTTGGAACCACGTCTTTTGTAATC
>JAHAZB010000144.1 GCA_018384175.1 Eubacteriales bacterium | reverse complement strand
TAGTAATACATAATAATTATATAATGATATCAGAAAAAAAGCAAGTTTCAGTTTCTTTACAGCTCACCAAAAAAGGTGTGCCAAAAGCACACCTTTTATCCCTTACCTATCTGAACACATAAATGCGTTCCCTGCTAACTTCTCAGATGCTTGGGGTAATGGTTTTTAAGCACACCGCCCGAGCCTTTCGCCCAACCAAGAGGGTAGCCTTCAACCAATACAGCACACCAACCGTCTATATTGGCATTAAGTGTTTCGCCGTGCATATATCTTTTAATCTCCTCCGACTCAACATCATATTCTGCCACAAAGGCAAAATCCTCCTTTTTAAGCGCAAGTGCCAATGCATGAGATGGGATAAAACGTCCCTTTCTAACCTCGCCGAGCTCTAACCCTGCACGAAGCACCTTTATCTTATCTATATCAAATTCCACCGGCATCAGATAGAGCCTGTCGCCGAATTTAAGTATTTCACCCTCCGGTACATTTTTAAGATATTTCTTGCAAAATTCCTCATATTCAGACGGTTTTTTGTTATTCTTTGCTATCTTAGTCGTGTTTATCCTATCACCGCTCTTTTCAAACAGAGCAACAAAGTGTCCCTCACCCTTAGCCTTATGAGGAAAGATACGTTTGGTGAATCCATTTGAGTCATAACCGTCGGAAGTTCCCGCTATCTCTGCATTTACAAGCTTCATTTCGGGATATGTTGCGGTTATGTATTCTGCCATCTCCTCATTTTCACAAGGGGCAAAGGTGCAGGTGGAATAAACAAGTCTTCCGCCATTTTTTAGCATACCCACTGCACAGTCAACGATATGCTTCTGCCTTACCGCACAGGCTTCACTATGCGCTAAACTCCATTCTGTAACTGCCTGCGGTTCCTTTCTGAACATTCCCTCACCGGAGCAGGGTGCATCAAGAATAATATAATCAAATTCTTCGGTGTATTTTTGTAAAAGCTTTTCCGGACTCTCATTGATAACAACTGCATTCTTTATGCCCATTCTTTCTATGTTCTCCGAAAGAATTTTTGCTCTTGAGGGTATAATCTCATTTGCAACCAGAAGTCCCGTTCCCGCCAGAAATGCCGCCGCCTGAGTCGATTTTCCGCCCGGTGCTGCGCACAAATCAAGAACCTTACTGCCCTTTTCTATTCTAAGCACAGGTACAGCAGCCATAGCAGACGGTTCCTGAAAATATATGAGTCCAGCGGAATGATAGGGGTGTTTTCCGTTTAATATTTCCTTATCCGAATAATAGCCCTCTTTGCACCATTTTACCGCCTCAAGCTCACCTGTTTTATCCAAAACAGCTGTTTCTGCATCCTTTTTAAGTGTATTTATTCGCATACCGCCGATATTGGTATCTGCAGTAAAAGCAGATTCAAAGGCATCATATTCAGCACCGAGCATACTTTTCATCCGCTCAGCAAAATCCCTTGGCAGTGTGATTTCAGCCACCCTTATTCCTCCCCGGTTATCTTAAGATTTCTTTTTATAACTTCATATCCACGCCAGGAAAACGCGCGGTTTGCAAACATTTTCTTGAATTCTCTGTTAGACTCTGCCATATCGGAAGAAAGACTGTCAATCAGATTTTCCCTGAACTGTGCAATCTCAGTCAGCCTTATTCCCTCATTATGCGGACAAACAATCTGGCAGATATCACATCCCCACGCACTGCCGCTCCTTTTGACAGCTTCTATCTCGTCGTTTGTAAGCTCGCCCTTTTTCTGAGTTATATATGACACGCACTTTTGTGCATCAAATCCGGTTTCGCTAAGTGCACCGCCCGGACAGGCTTTTATACATCTGCCGCAATTACTGCAGTCTACCAAAATCGGTTTATCCGGTTTAAGCTCTGCATCAGTTATAATATAGCCTATAAATGTATATGTACCATATTCAGCGTTTATAAGAAAGCGGTTTTTGCCGACAAAGCCAAGTCCTGCAAGATATGCAAGATGTCTGTCGCAAAGTGCGCCGTTATCACAAAATACCTTTGCGGAAAATCCGTTTTCTGCAAGTATTTCAGCAAGAGCATTAAGCTTTCTTTCCGCAACAAGATGATAGTCCTCACCTCTTGCATATAAAGAAAGATTGCCCTTTTTGTTGCCGTTATAATACGAAAAAAGGCATACGATTATACTTTTAGCCGTGGGCATAATCAAAAACGGATTGATTCTTTCCTCCACGTTATCAGGTACCATAGGCGTATTCGCTGTCAATTTCCCCTCAAGCTCGGAATAAATTCTCGCGCCACAAACACCGACGGCACCTATCGAAAGTGCCGCCGCTGTTTTCTTTATTCTTTCTATCATAGGTGTGAGTCTATTATATCGCAGAAGTCGTCAAAGCTTTTTGCACCAACACTGCGTTCCACAATTTTGCCGTCCTTTATTACAAGAACAGTAGGAATTGACACTACTGCAAATTCGCTTGCAAGCGCACCTTCTGCATCTACATTCACCTTGCAAACCTTAATCTTATCACCATACTCCTCTGCCAAAGAATCTATTATCGGCGAAACCATACGGCACGGACCGCACCAGCTTGCCCAAAAATCCACCACAACAGGTACGGTAGATGTCATTACCTCCTGTTCAAAATTTGCTTTTGTTAAATCCTTTACCATTGACTTCTCTTCCTTTCTGTTTAGTCTTTATTATTATCTGTGTATCTGTTATTCTGTATACTGCGGAAATGAGTTATAGATAGAATTTCCTTTTTCTGATGGCGTTACAACCTCCTCGGCATAAAATGCACCGTCCGAATAGGTATATTTTGTAAGTGCGAGACCTGCTGTTGATGTGTGTATAAGCGATATCTCAGGCTGCTTATCAACCGTTACCACATCCATATACATCTGTCCGTCAGCAAACTCATCAAAGAGTACATAGTTTTTATCCTCACCTGTTGCAACCAGCGCCCATTTCTGTGCATCGTCCCAGATTATGCTTCCGTCAGAGTCGTATTCTGCATCAGCCGCAAGTATCACGTCAACATATTCATCACCCATAATTACTCCGACCTCACCGACAACTGCCCAGTTATCCTTTATCGGATTTGATTCGGTAGGTGCTATCATTGTTCTTATTGCTGAGGGTTGAGCACTCTCAAGTGGCGAAGGAGCCGGTGTTGTGTCTGTAACCGGTGTTTTCGGTGTACACGCCCCTAAAAGCAACACACACATCATCAATGTTAAAATCTTTCTCATATCAATCCGTCCTTTCATCAAGTTCTATATCAATATATTTTGTACCGTTTTCCGCTATCTTTGCCCTGCCATTTGTCAGTTCGGTAATATCGGCTTTGAAGCGGTCTGTTTCATTTTTCGTTACACAGACGAAGTATGTAACCTCGCTGTCATAGACTGTGTCCTCTGTAATATGTCCGCTTTCTGCAAGAAAATGCGATACTCTACCGCTTGTTGTATAATCAACCGTTACAGTTATTATATTACAAAGTCTGCGTTCAATTACACCAGCCGCCAAAAGTCCCTCTCTTGCAGCACCGCCATATGCGTGTACAAGTCCGCCTGTACCCAATAAAGTGCCGCCGAAATATCTGGTAACAACCACCGCGCAGTCAACTATTCCTGCCTTTCTTATTGTATCAAGAACAGGCATTCCCGCTGTCCCCGACGGCTCATTATCGTCAGAATAACGGAATATGTTATTTTCGTCAATTACGTAGGCATAGACATTATGCGTTGCGTCCGAGTATGTCTTACGCATCTCCTCAAGAAAGGAGAGCGCCTTCTCCTCTGTATCGGCAGGAATTACGGTGGCGATAAACTTAGACCTCTTCTCCACCAAAACCGCCTCAGCACGTCTTGATACCGTTTTATAACATTCTTTCTGTGAAATCTTAATCACCGTCCGTTTCGGGTATATATCTCTTAACCGCATCATATGCACGCTCGTCTGCAAGCATTTCTATCTTGGTGCCGCTTTCGGTATATTCCTCTGTCAAAATTTTCTGTTTATTGTGAAGCTCGGACAAAAGCGCACCCTCTGTATAGGGTATAACTGCTGTAACCCTCATTTTCTTGCCGGGTGCCAAGTCTGCCAACGCATCTAAAAGCTCAGTAAAGCCTTCGCCTGTTTTGGCAGAAATTCTTACCTCTCTGTCGTGGTCAGGTGCTGCAAGTACAGTGTCCGGCATCAGCTTATCGCATTTGTTGAAAACTGCGATTATCGGCTTAGAGCCTGCTCCTATATCACCAAGAACCTCACGTACTACTCTGATATGGTCAGAGTACTGTTCACTTGCACTGTCGACAACGTGCAAAAGCACATCCGCTACTGCCGCCTCCTCCAAGGTAGACTTAAACGCCTCAACAAGATGGTGCGGAAGCTTTCTTATAAATCCTACTGTATCAACCAGAAGTATCTTTCTTGCATCCTCCAACTCAATCGCCCTCGATGTAGGGTCAAGAGTCGCAAACAGCTTATCCTCGGCAAACACATCTGCATTTGTAAGTGCATTGAGAAGTGTGGATTTTCCTGCGTTGGTATAGCCAACAAGAGCGGCTGTTATTACCCCGTCCTTCTTACGTCTTTTCCTTAAAAGCTCACGATGCTTCGAAAGCTCAGCAAGCTCGTCCTCTAAAGCATTTATTCTGCGTCTTATATGACGGCGGTCGCTCTCAAGCTTTGTTTCTCCGGGGCCTCTTGTTCCTATTCCTGCGCCTGTTCTGCTCATTGCCTCACCAAGACCGCGAAGTCTCGGAAGACGGTATTTAAGCTGTGCAAGCTCGACCTGCAGCTTACCCTCTCCGCTTTTAGCACGCATTGCAAAAATATCAAGTATAAGCATAGAACGGTCAATGACCTTTACTCCCAGCATATCGGCAATATTTCTTGTCTGTATGCCCGAAAGCTCATCATCGAACACAACTGCATCAATTTCGAGCGTTGGTATCATTTCGGCTATCTCCAAAAGCTTACCCTCGCCCATATACGTTCCGCTCTCTATATCCGCTTTATTCTGCACAACCTCGGCAACAACCTCGCCGCCTGCCGTTTTTACAAGCTCGGTAAGCTCTGCCATAGACTCGTCCGTTGTATCATATAGGCTGTCCCCTCTGCCCGTATGCACTCCCGCAAGCAACACTCGCTCAGATTTATTGCTCTGTTCTTCAATTGGCATATATTCTTTTCTCCATTTCCTTGATTGCCATTTTTTCACCTTAAAGAATTATAAGCTCCTTTGTGCTTTTCGAAAGGACTTCACACTTGCCGTCATATACAGCCGTTAAGTCCTCTATTCTGACACCGCCGAAGCCTTCTACGTAAATGCCCGGCTCAACGGTGATGACGTTACCATTTTGTACCAAGCCCTCTGCCTTGGGCGAAAAGCAGGGCGTTTCATGAATTTCAATTCCTACACTATGTCCCAAGGAATGTCCAAAATTCTCGCCAAAGCCGGCTTTTGTTATAATGTCCCTTGCCGCCTTATCTACATCCGCAAGCTTTGCTCCCACCATAACTGCATCAAGTGCTGTCTGCTGTGCGATTTTGACCGTTTCATAGATAAGCCTGCCCTTATCCAACAGCTCGCCTACCGCAACAGTTCTGGTCATATCCGAGCAATAGCCATCCAAAACACAGCCAAAATCAAGAGTTACCAAATCGCCCTTTTCGATAAGCTTTCCACTTGCTACTCCGTGTGGCATTGCACTCCTTGCACCGCTTGCAACTATCGTTTCAAAGGAGAGTCCCGATGCACCGTGTTTGCGCATATAAAATTCAAGCTCAAGCGCAATATCCCGCTCTCTTCTGCCTGCCTCTATCCTCTCCAAGATATACGAAAAAGCCTCATCTCCAAGCCTTTGAGCCGCTCTTATTCGGTCAATCTCCGCCTTATCCTTAATCTCACGAAGAGAGGTTATTTCCCTTTGCATTGGCAAAAATTCCTTATTTTCTGCCGCAGTTTTCGCAAGCTCTAAGCTTTTTGCCGAGATATGCTCCTCCTGATAACCGATATTTGATTCTGTAACAAGTGAAAATGCACCCTTTAAGCCGTTTTTTATATCATACAGTTCAAAATCCGGTGCCTGTTCCTTTGCCTGAATGGTGTATCGTGAGTCGGTTATTATAATTGCCGTTGACTTTGAAATTATGAGTCTTGCATCAGCACTCTGAAAGCCTGAATAATAGAATATATCAGGATATTTGGTGATATAAACAGCCGTATTATCATCAAGTAATTCTCTTAAGCGGTCAATTCTTCGCATTTACAAGTGCCTCCAGCGCAAGCAGATAGCCGTCAAAGCCAAGTCCGCAAATCTGCCCCCTGCAAGCAGGTGCAGTTACCGACTTATGTCTGAATTCTTCACGAGTATGGATGTTGGAGATATGTACCTCTATTGTGTCAACACCAACAGCCTTCAAGGCATCATGAATGGCATATGAATAGTGCGTATACGCACCCGGATTTATAACAATTCCGTCCATTTTGCCGTATGCACTCTGAATTTTGTCTATTATCTCGCCCTCACAGTTGCTCTGGAAAAACTCTACTTCAACACCAAGCTCGTCTGCCTTATTCCTGATTTTCTCAAGCAATCCCTCATAGCTGTCGCTGCCATAAACTCCCGGCTCACGAATTCCCAGCATATTGAGGTTTGGCCCATTTATAACAAGATATTTACTCATTTTTCTACTCCTTTGTTTAAGCGTTTGTGGTTGTCCGCATTTTTAGTCATCAAACGGACCGTCCGGGAGGCCGGTCCCTACATTTATAGCGTTAATATATCAATTTCCTTTTTTAACTCATCCAAAAGCATAGCTTCAGGCACTTTTCTTATAATCTCGCCCTTTTTGAAAATAAGCCCTTCACCATCGCCGCCGGCAATACCTATATCCGCTTCTCTCGCTTCGCCCGGACCATTTACCGCACAGCCCATAACTGCAACCTTTATCGGCTTTTTGATGTCTGCAATCATCTTTTCTACCCGTTCGGCAAGAGGAATCATATCAATCCTTGTTCTGCCGCAGGTTGGGCAGGAAACAAGCATTGCTCCGCTTTCCTTGAGTCCCATTACCTTCAAAATATCGTTTGCGGCATAGATTTCTTCCACAGGGTCAGCTGTTAAGGAAACTCTCATAGTATTTCCTATTCCTTCTGCCAAAAGTGCGCCAAGTCCTGCACTTGACTTAATCATACCACTCCGGATTGTTCCCGCCTCGGTTACACCTATATGCATCGGAATATCGGTCAGCTTATCGAATTTGCGATATGCGTCAAGCATTGTCGGAACATCGGAAACCTTGATTGATACCACGATATCCGAAAAATCCAAATCCTCTAAAATCTTAATATGTCCCATTGCACTTTCGACAAGTGCATCTGCTGTCGGATGTCCGTATTTTGCCAGAAGCTCCTTCTCCAAAGAGCCGCCGTTTACACCTATTCTTATCGGGATATTGCGTTCTTTGCAGGCATCGGCAACAGCTTTCACATTTTCACGGCTGCCAATATTACCGGGGTTTATTCTGACCTTATCCACACCGCCTTTTATGACCTCAAGCGCTAAGCGGTGGTCAAAATGTATATCTGCAACAAGAGGGATGGATATTCTCTTCTTTATCTCTGCAACGGCTTTTGCAGCTTCCATATCAGGTACTGCAACTCTTACAATCTCGCAGCCTGCATCGGTAAGACGTGCTATCTGCGAAACTGTCGCCTCAACATTCCTCGTGTCTGTATTAGTCATAGACTGAACGGAAATCGGTGCATTACCGCCTATTTTCACTCCGCCTACTGTTACTTGTCTTTTCATAAAACTTTTCCTTTCGCTATGTATGGTAGCGGAACGACACATAGGTCGTTCCCTACAAAAGCATCATTATATCCTTAAATGAGATTATCGCCGCAAATATGAGAAGTAAAATCAGGCCTATGCCGTGTATCAAACCCTCTTTTTCGGGTGGTACAGGCTTTCCTCTCACAAGCTCAAAGAGCATAAAGAGTATTCTTCCTCCGTCCAATGCAGGAAGCGGCAAAAGATTAAATACACCCAAATTTATCGTAAGAAGTGCCGCCAATGACAGTACATTTAGCCACGGCATCACTTCAGAATGAACGGCAGTGTTTACCGCATCCACTATTCCGACAGGGCCAGAAACCTGCTCAATACCTGCTTTGCCGCTAACTAAGTCCCACAGAGATTTATATAAAAGCTTTACCACGAACTTTGTATTACAATACGCCTCATTGATAAGACTTACAAAGCCGAGCTCTTCGAGTCTTGGCGAAAAACCAAGCATCATACCCGAAACAGGAACCTCTTTCCCTATTATCTCTGGCGGTATTTGTGTTCCTTCTGTATAGGCATATTCCTTAGTTTCGGTTATACCATTCATTGTAGTGGTTTCTGTCAAGCTATTTTCGTTATATACACGATTTCCCGAAAGCTCGCTTAAGGGGAATGTGAACTCAAGCTTTTTCCCGTCCCTTTTGACGGTCATTTCAACTTCCTCTACCGAATCTATCTCCGATTTATAAAGGGTTATATCTCTGTAAAAGCTGATATTTCTGCCGTTTATTTCTACTATTTTATCGCCCGGCATAACACCTGCCTGATACATATAGCTTCTCTCATCAAGGCTCTCAATGGTGTTTGTGGCAAATGGTGCATTTTGCACCGATATAATCACAAAGATTACAAAGCCAAGCAGTACATTCAAAACAGCTCCTGCAACTACTACCAGAAATCTTTTCCATAATTTCTGATTACAAAAAGCTCGCTCGCTGTCGCTTTCTCCGTCTTCGCCCTCCATCGCACAGAATCCGCCTATCGGCAGAAGTCTTAACGAATAGAGTGTTTCGCCTATCTGCTTTTTCAGTATCGCAGGGCCCATTCCTATTGCGTATTCGGTTACTGTTATTCCGCATAATTTCGCCACAAAAAAGTGTCCGAATTCGTGAATGGAAACCATCACAAGAAATATTACAGCTGTTACAACTGCTGTGAGCACTCTCTATCAACTCCGGTCAATTTTATTTTTTCACAAATTCACGTGCATATTTATCTGCCGCAAAAATATCGTCAAGCGACGGATTTTCTACTGTGGGAGCATTATCCATAGCCGCTTTAATTCGGTCTGCTATATCGAGATATCCTATTTCACCCTTTAAGAACAGCTCAACCGCCGCCTCATCTGCGCTGTTAAATACAGTCGGCAGTATTCCGCCCTCACGTCCTGCACGAAATGCAAGCTCAAGAGCAAAAAATGTCTCGGTATCAGGTTTGTCGAATGTAAGTGAAGGATATTTCGTAAAATCAAGCACATTATTCTTCATCGGCTTTCTGTATGGATATGTGATTGCATACTGAATGGGCAATCTCATATCTGGCGTACCAAGCTGTGCAATTATTCCGTTATCGCAAAATTCAACCATAGAGTGTACCACACTCTGACGGTGTACAAGCACCTCTATATCGTCTATATCAACGTCAAATAGCCATCTTGCTTCCATAACCTCAAGTCCCTTATTTACAAGAGTTGACGAGTCGATGGTAACCTTTGCGCCCATATCCCAGTTGGGATGCTTTAAGGCATCGGAAGGAGTAACATTCTTAAGCTCTTCTCTCTTTTTGCCGTAAAATGGGCCGCCACTTGCAGTTAAAAGTATCTTTTTTATTTCTTTTCTGTCCCGACAGCCCTGCAACGACTGAAAAATCGCCGAATGTTCGCTGTCTACCGGCAGAAGTGCAACACTCTTTTCCTTTGCAAGCTTTGTTACAATATGACCGCCCGTAACAAGCGTTTCCTTATTGGCAAGAGCAATATTTTTACCTGCGTTTATAGCCTCAATAGTCGGCTTTAAGCCTGCTATGCCGACAACTGCAGTAACAACAGTGTCCGCTCCGTCTGCTGTCGCAATGTCTATAAGTCCGTCCTCGCCTGAAATTACCTTTATATCGGTATCGGCAAGCTTGATTTTTAGCTCCTTTGCCGCATTTTCGTCTGTTACCGAAACGGTTTGCGGCTTAAACTCTCTCGCCTGCTCCTCAAGAAGCTTTATATTTCTGTGAGCGGCAAGCGCTTTTATCTTTATTTCAGGGTTTTCTCTGGCAATTTCAATGGTTTGTGTACCTATTGAGCCTGTTGACCCAAGTATTGATATATTATGTTCATTTTTCATATTTATACCTTTTTCCTTATAGTGCAGAAGCCGAAATTATAAAAAGTGAGTTTATAATTGTGAGTGCATAATAGACAAATGGTGCTATGAAAACCACACTGTCAAATCTGTCCATAAGACCGCCATGTCCCGGCAAAAGTGAGCCGTAGTCCTTAACAAAGCAGTCTCTCTTGATGCAGGATGCTACAAAGTCGCCCACCTGCGACAAAAGAGAGCCTACAAAGCTCATAGCCGCATACGAAACGAGTGCACCCCAACTGAATTTTGTACCAACATTCACAAGTATAATATAATAAACCACACCTGCAACAATCGCTGCCAAAACACCACCTATTGCGCCCTCTACCGTCTTTTTCGGGCTGATATGTGGTACAAGCTTATGTTTACCCAAAAATACACCTGCAAAATATGCACTGCTGTCTGTTATCCATGCGATTACAAACACCCACAAAACCCCAAGTGCTGAGAACATCTTAAAGTTCTCTATAATATAGCACATAAAAGCTGTTATAAAAAGTGTTACAAAGCCGTGTGCGAGAACGTCCCGTGCATTTACCTTGCCATGCTTCAGCACTACCGCTATCAGATAGAGCATAGTAACAGGAATAATTGCAACAGACATATTTATATGTGTGTTCAGAACCATTGCGAAAGCCGTAATAACAGCAGAAATGACTCCTACGCAGTTAACAAACTTACCGCATTTTAATACACCGTACATTTCATAAAGCATAATTGCAATCACCGCAAATATTACAAACATAAAAATCTTAGGCGGTGAAAACAATGCCAAAAAAAACACCACTACTCCTATTGCCGAGGTCAAAATTCGTGTAAGCATAACCCTTTCCTCCCAATTACACTCCGCCGAAACGACGGTTTCTTCTCTGGTATTCGATAATTGCTGCTTCTAAGTCCTTTACGCTAAAATCCGGCCACAGCTTATCGGTAAAATACATCTCCGAATAGGCAAGCTGCCAGAGCATAAAGTTTGAAAGTCTTATTTCTCCGCTTGTGCGGATTAAGAGGTCGGGATCGGGCTGGTCTTTAGTATATAGCTTGGACGAAATAAGGTCTGCATCAATTTCTTCTACACTTATCCCTTCCTCAACTATCGCCTTAACCGCAGTTGTAAGCTCTTCCCTCGCACCGTAATTAAGCGCAATATTCATCACTATTCCTGTGTTATTTGCCGTAAACTTCTCAGTTTTTATAATCTGCTCCTGTATTTCCTCCGAAAGCTCTGCTCTTGAGCCGATTGCACGGATTACAACATTTTCGCCGGCAAGGGTATTCTCCGCATCACGAAGATAGCTTAAAAGCAGATTCATAAGATATTCTACTTCTTCCTTTGGTCTTGACCAGTTTTCTGTGGAAAAGGCATAGACTGTTATATATTTAATACCCATTTTGTTGCAAGCAGTTACAATCTTCTTAAGCGAATCTGCACCTGCTTTATGTCCTGCGCTTCTGGGCAAACCTCTCTTTTTCGCCCATCTGCCGTTACCGTCCATTATAACGCCTATATGTACAGGCAAACGGTTCATATCTATTTTTTCTATCTGCTTTTTCTTAAAAAACATACGAATGTGTCCTTTCCCAAAAATGGCGCAAGGGACTGTCCCTTTCTTACCGAAAGGAGCAGTCCCGCATAATTCTTCTTAAACCTCAAGAATTTCCTTTTCCTTATCCGCTGTAATATCATCAATTTCCTTGATGTACTTATCGGTAAGTGTCTGGATATCCTTTTCGATACCCTTCAAATCGTCTTCTGTGATTTCAGAGTTCTTTTTCTTTGCCTTGTAATCTTCAAGTGCATCACGGCGCACGTTACGAATCTGAACTTTTGCTTCCTCAGAATACTTCTTAACCTGCTTTACAAGCTCCTTTCTTCTCTCCTCTGTAAGAGGCGGGAAGTTAAGGCGGATAACCTTTCCGTCATTCTGCGGTGCAATACCGATTTCCGACTTCAGAATAGCCTTTTCGATTTCACCAAGGATGCTTCCGTCCCACGGCTGAATAACAAGCATTCTCGGTTCGGGTGATGAGATTGAGCCAACCTGCTGAACAGGTGTCGGTGTGCCGTAGTAGTCAATTGAAACCTTGTCAAGCACAGATGCATTAGCTCTGCCTGCTCTTATTGTCTTTAATTCGCCGTGTAAACCATCTACTCTTTTATTCATCTTTTCTTCTATTTCAGGATACTTTCCCATAATTATACTTCCTTTCCATTTTTAATATATTAAGCTTCAGAACGTGATAAAATATCGCAGATTGTTTTTGAGCAGTAACGGTGTTCTCCGAGACGCGAAACATTGCAAACTGCGGAATTTTGTCGTTCTGTTTTATCTTGCACCATCTTTTGTTACAAGTGTTCCGATTCTTTCACCTGAAACCGCTCTTACAATATTTTCGGGGTCATCCAAGCCAAACACAAGGATTGACATATTATTATCCCTGCACATTGATGCTGCAGTTGAGTCCATAACACCAAGCTCCTTACCGAGAATATCGGAGAAGGAAAGTGCATCGTACTTTTTAGCATTCGGATTTAAGTTGGGGTCTGAGTCATATACCGCATCAACCTTCTTTGCAAGAAGAATGATATCTGCTTCCGTTTCAACTGCACGAAGTGCAGCAGCTGTATCTGTTGACATAAACGGATTTCCCGTACCTGCCGCAAATATTACCACTCTGCCCTTTTCAAGATGTCTTGCCGCCTTACCTCTTATATACGGTTCTGCAACAGCACGCATTTCAATAGCAGACTGAACTCTTGTTTCCACACCGCAGCTTTCAAGCGCAGAACAAAGTCCGAGTGCATTTATAACAGTGGCAAGCATACCCATATGGTCAGCTCTTGTTCTGTCCATATTCTCGCTGCTTCTGCCACGCCAGATATTACCGCCACCAACAACGATTGTTACCTGAACACCCATATCTACTACCTTTTTAATGCTTTCGGATACCTTATCAAGTGTACCCTCATCAAGTCCATAGCCCTTTTCTCCAGCTAACGCTTCACCGCTGACCTTCAAAAGAACTCTTTTATACTTCGCTTCCATCTTTCAACCTCCGCATCTGTCCGAAAGGGATTTTTTTCTTAAAAAAGGGAATACATTATTGTTTCCTGAAAATGTATTCCCTTAACGTTTATTCTATTTTAACATATAAATTCCAATCTTGCAAGTATATATTGAAATTATTTCTCCCCGTCTACGTCATTACATTTATGACAGCAGACACCGCAGCCGGAACAGCTGTTACTATCGCCAAGACTTACGCCCGTACGGCTTTTATAATCGTCGATAGCGGCTTTTATGGCCTCCTCCGCAAGCACAGAGCAGTGTACCTTTTCGGCAGGAAGTCCGTCTAAAGCCTCCATTACAGCCTTATTGGTAAGTGAAAGAGCTTCCTCAACCGTCTTACCCTTTACCATTTCTGTTGCCATAGAGCTTGTCGCAATCGCCGCTCCGCAGCCAAAGGTTTTGAATTTAACGTCCTTTACCACGTCATTTTCAATATCCATATAAATCTTCATTATATCGCCGCACTTTGCATTTCCGACCTGTCCGACAGCATTTGCATTTTCAAGTTCGCCGACATTTCTCGGATTTGCAAAATGGTCCATTACCTTTTCAGAATACATATTTCTCTCTCCTTTCCTTATCCCTCATACAACGGGGACATATGTCTTAATCTCTCCACAATCGGCGGAAGAGTTTTGATTACATAATCAACCTCTTCCTCTGTTGTTTCACCTGAAACCGAGAGCCTCAACGACCCATGCGCAATTTCGTGAGGAAGACCTATCGCCAAAAGAACGTGAGACGGGTCTAATGAGCCCGATGCACACGCACTGCCACTTGATGCACAAATTCCGTACATATCAAGCATCATAAGTATTGACTCGCCCTCGATATACTTAAACGAGAAGTTTACATTATTGCAAAGTCTGTCTTCATTTTCGGGGCCGTTCAGTCTGCATTCGGGGATATTATCCCTGATGCCTTTTATCAGACGGTCTCTTAAAGCAGTCATCTTTTCAATATTCTTATCAATCTCTGCATTGGTAAGCTCCAATGCCTTGCAAAGTCCTGCCATACCTGCAACATTCTCTGTTGCCGCGCGTTTACCTCTTTCCTGACCGCCGCCGTGAATGAGGTTGGAAATCTTTACACCATTTCTGATGTAAAGCGCTCCTACACCCTTTGGACCATGGAATTTATGTGCAGAAATGGAGAGCAAATCTACCCCCAATTCAGCCACATTTATTTTCATATGTCCTATCGCCTGAACTGCGTCGGTGTGCATAAGCACTTTATGTTCTTTTGCAATCCTTGCAATCTCCGCAATCGGCTCTATTGTTCCGATTTCGTTATTTGCAGTCATTATAGAAATAAGAATTGTCTTATCTGTAATTGCATCTTCGACATCTTTCGGATTTACCCTTCCTTCGCTGTCGACAGGAAGATATGTTACTTCAAAGCCGTTCTTTTCCAAAAATTCGCACGAGGAAAGTATCGCATGATGCTCAATACTGCTTGTTATAATGTGATTGCCCTTTTCCTTATATGCGTTTGCAATTCCTTTTATTGCCCAGTTATCCGCCTCGCAACCGGATGCGGTAAAGTATATTTCATTTGTTTTTGCGCCAAGCTGTTTTGCTACCCTTTCACGAAAATCTGCAACTGCAGCCTCTGCTTTTCTGCCTGTTTCGTAGAACTTCGAAGATGCATTTCCGTAAATTTCGGTAAAATACGGCTTCATCTCTTCAAAAACTCTGCTGTCAAGCTTAGTTGTCGCATTATTATCCATATATATAGGTTTATTCACTGTAATCACTTCCTTTGTATCACGATAACATATGAGCGATTATTCATATGTTGTATATATTATTGTACCGCATTTGATATTTTTTGTCAATATTTATTATAC
>JAHAZB010000039.1 GCA_018384175.1 Eubacteriales bacterium | reverse complement strand
TCGTTTGGCTTGGTTGCTCGCTTGCAAGCGCACTCGCCACACCAAGTCTGCACTAACAACCTTTTGCGATTTAAGTGCCTTCGGCACTTTTTTTCTTTGGGTTTTGAACCATTCTCTATTTTTGTTTTACTTTTCTCATGCCCTCGTTTACCGTTTCTTTCTAACACTTTTCTAACGCATTTATTTTTCTAACAGATTTTCCAAAATTGCACCCGTTTCTATCTTCTGCTTAAACTGCAAATGTCCGTAGATATTTCCTGTTGTAGCAATCGAAGAATGTCCTAACCATTCCTGTATTACCTTTATGTCCACCCCCTGAGCAATCAAGAGAGATGCACAACTATATCTTAAATCGTGTAATCTGATGTGGGGGAGATTGTGGTTTTTCAGGAACATTCTGAATTTGTACGAAATCTCATCAGGACTAAAAACAGAGCCGTCGGTTTTTACACATATATTCTTATATACGAATCTCTTATTAAAAACTATCATTTATTTATTCATCCTTAGAAATTCTATATCTTTTTAACAAAATCATATTCAATCATTGAAATTATTTTTAATCTATGATATACTATAGTAGGTTAATTGTGTAATCAGGTATAGGAGGCTCTAAAACAGGGTGCATCTTTCCTGTTTCCTAATTATATAATAAGAATACTTTTACAAATCTTAATTTCAATATGTAAGAAAACTAATAAATAATTTTGCATTCTGCATTTTGCATTTATCAGGGGGTTATAGAAATGATAGATAGTATTTGTTGGGTTGTTGCGATTATGGTATTTGCGGCAGTCGAAGCAGGAACGGCGGCACTGGTCAGCATCTGGTTTGCAGGAGGAAGCCTTTCGGCACTTATAGCATCTCTTCTGGGCGCAAATGTGTATGTGCAGGTGTTGGTCTTCCTTGTGGTTTCAGCTTTGTGTCTGTTAGCACTCAGAAAAATCGCATTTAAGAATATGAAAGCAGGAAACGGCAAGACTAATCTTGACAGAATTATCGGTCAAAAGGTTATAATTACCGAAATGGTAGATAATATTAACCGTCAAGGAGCGGCTGATATAAATGATGTAAAATGGAAGGTAAAGAGTGAAACGGGCGAAGTCATTCCTGCAGGCGAGACCGTTACTGTTACCGATATTGAGGGCGTAAAGCTTGTTGTGAGAAGATAAGGAGGAATAGTTTATGGAATGGTTTTTACTGATTATTTTTGCGATTGCACTAATAGTGCTTGTTTCAAATGTTAAGATTGTACCGCAGGCATATGCGTATATTATTGAGCGCTTTGGAGCTTATAATGCTACGTGGAATGTCGGACTTCATTTTAAGGTCCCGTTTATTGATAAGATTGCAAAGAGGGTGAATCTTAAGGAAAGAGTTGTGGATTTTCCACCTCAGCCTGTTATTACAAAGGATAACGTTACTATGCAGATTGATACGGTTGTGTATTTTCAGATTACAGACCCTAAGCTTTTCGCCTATGGTGTCGAAAAGCCGATGATGGCTATTGAAAACCTCACAGCTACAACACTTCGTAATATTATCGGTGATTTGGAGCTTGACGAAACTCTTACATCAAGAGATATTATAAACACCAAAATGCGTGCAATCCTTGACGAAGCAACAGACCCGTGGGGAATAAAAATCAACCGTGTTGAGCTAAAGAACATCATACCGCCTAAGGAAATTCAGAATGCGATGGAAAAGCAGATGAAGGCAGAACGTGAAAGACGTGAGTCAATACTTCGTGCAGAAGGCGAGAAAAAGTCCGCAATCCTTCTTGCAGAGGGTGAAAAGGAGTCTGCAATACTTCGTGCAGAAGCAATTAAGGAAACTGCTATCCGTGAGGCAGAGGGTGAAGCAGAGGCGATTCTGGCTGTGCAGACTGCTATTGCAGAGGGTATAAGAAAGATTAACGAAGCAAATCCGTCCGATGCCTATGTTGCAATAAAGGCTCTTGAAAGCTTTGAAAAGGTTGCCGATGGCAAAGCTACCAAGATTATCATACCATCAAAAATACAGGAGTTGGCAGGTTTTACAACATCAATTAAAGAACTTATTACTGATATAAAAGAATAAAAACCGGTTAAAATTCCGCACATTACCATTATTCGCAGGATCGGAGTGCTATCTGTACGTCGTCGCTGTTCATAATTGTAACTTGCTAAATTTCCCCTCGGTTTAGTGTCTGAAGTGAACCCCAAAGTTTAGACAAAATTTAATATTAAATTGCTTGCGAATGAGTTCGGTATTGTACAGGGCTCATTCCTTTTAGTTTTAAAGAAATTCTTTCGTTGTTGTAATAATCAATATATCTTTCCGGTGAGCATATTACAGGTGTCGAAAAGGGCCATCCTATCTATTTCAGAACCTAGACAAGTAATATGACTCTTGCTAACTTTATAAGAGCGGAGCTTTATTCTACCATGGCATACTTAAAGATAGGTATGGATATTCTTTTTGAGAAGGAAAATGCTGCTGCAGATATGCTTCAGGCACACGGCGGTCTCTTTAAGGTAAAGGGAGTTGCACAGCAGATACTTGCCGATGCACTTAATACGTCCGTTTCTGTTATGGAAACCGCAGGCGAAGGCGGTATCGGTTTTTAGTCTTGCCATTAACAAAGCACCATTGTCAAGTTTTATAGATTCACACATAGGCCAGAAATCTTCATCTAAAACAACACCAAGGTACACCCATTCGCCTGTTTCATCAAGCTTATATGCCTCCATTTTTAAGTCGGGATATGCATCCACCTGAGCTTTTTCTTATTTAATTTTTTCCGCTTCAGCTAACATATTCTCAATAAATATCCCATATCCTCTCGTCGGGTCATTTACAAAAACATGTGTTACTGCTCCCACAATTTTACAATTTTGAACGATTGGGCTGCCCGACATTCCCTGAACGATACCGCCTGTTATGTCAAGAAGTGTTTCGTCTGTAACACGAAGGCTCATACTTTTATTTGTTTTGGAATTGGCTCGTGAAATCTGGTCTATTCTGATTTTATATGCCTTAACACCTGTGCCGTCAACATCGCATAGGATTTCTGCATCGCCTTCTTTTACAAGAAATTCTGTCGCGACGGGTAGTTTTATGCCGGTTATTTTTTCTGAAAGAGTACCATAAAGTCCGAGGTTGGAATTGGTATCTACATTGCCCCAAAGTTCGCCTCTTATAATACCTGAAAGCTCGCCCGGCTCGCCGCTTTTTCCTGCTTTTACCGAAGTAACCTTACAGGGAGAAAGACTTCCATGTCCGAGTGGGACTAAAAGTTCTGTATCGCTGTCGCAGATGGCATGTCCGAGTGCGCCGAAGTCATAGTCTTCGGTAGTGAATGTAAGTGTTCCTATCCCAGCCGCAGAATCTCGTACCCACATCCCAACTGTGTAGCCCTTTTCGCCCTTTTGTCCACGGACGGTAATATCCAAAATCTCTTTTCCTCTGCATATAGTAAGAGTGTTTACCTTTTGCGATGAAAGAATGGCTGAAAGCTGCTCTGTGCTTTCGGCATCAACACCGTTTATTTTTTTTATCAAATCGCCCTTTTTAACTCCTGCAATCCTCGCACCGCCTATTGTTTCCACACCTACAACCATAACGCCGTCTGCATAAATTCTGACACCTATCACCTCGCCTGAGGCATAGACATACTGTTCGGGCACAACCGAAACCTCGACAGTCTTAATAGGTACAGCTCCAAACAGCTCTGCAGTAACATTTTGCACACCAACCGATGCGGTGTTAATCGCACCGTCATCTGCGGATAGACGCACCAGTCCGTTTGGGTATGCGCTGTAATGTGCATTTTCTGTAAGTATTATTTTGCTCGGCACTGAAAAATAAGCCACAGTAACCATTATCATTGGTAATATAACGCACAAAGTGCAGAAAATCTTTTTTTTCATCATATACGTCCTTTCGATAATGTTTGACACATATAATATTATTTCAGAAATAACATTTTTTGATTACGGCAATTTTTTCAAATTCGTGTGGACAGTTTTATAATTTTGTGGTATTATTATTCTATTGTGATTTGAAATTTTTTGGAGGAAATTATGGATTTTAGCCGATTTAACGAAAAACAAAAAGAGGCGATTTTGCAAACTGACGGTCAGGTGCTTGTACTTGCAGGCGCAGGTAGCGGCAAGACTACAATGCTTGTAAGCCGACTCGCATATATACTCGAAACAAAGAATATAAGACCTTATAACATCCTTGCTATAACCTTCACCAATAAGGCGGCGGCAGAGATGCGTGAGAGAATTGAAGCGCAAATTGGCCCTGTTGCACGTGATATGTGGATTTCCACCTTCCATTCAGCTTGCGTCAGACTTCTTCGTGGCTGCTGTGAGAGGATAGGCTTTGACCCGAGCTTTGTTATCTATGACAGTGCCGACTCGAAAACAGTTCTCAAAGACTGTATGAAGGAGCTTAATATAGACGAAAGGCTTATGCCTATAAAGATGCTTGCAGGTGAAATCAGCCGTGCAAAGGATAACCTTCTTGATGTTACTGCTTACGCTCACATCCACGCAACCGACCACAGAAAAAAGGTGATTGCAGATGTCTATGAGCTTTATCAGCAGAAGCTTAAGAAGAATAATGCGCTGGACTTTGATGATATAGTGTTTATGACGGTCAGAGTTCTTTCGGAAAATCCGGATATTCTGGAAAAGCAACGTGAGCGGTTTAAGTATATAATGGTTGATGAGTATCAGGATACAAACAATGCACAGTATATGCTGATTTCGCTTCTGGCAGGTGAGGACGGGAATATCTGCGTTGTCGGTGATGATGACCAGAGTATTTACCGTTTCAGAGGTGCAAATATCAGAAATATTCTCGATTTTGAAAAGGAATACCCCAATGCACACGTTGTTAAGCTGGAGCAGAATTATCGTTCAACATCTAATATACTCAATGCCGCCAATGCGGTTATTTCACATAACCGTGGCAGAAAGGGTAAAAATCTCTGGACATCAAAGGATGGTGGAGATTTGATTTTCAGCTTTGTTGGACAGAATGAACGTGATGAGGCAAGATTTATTGCAGATCAGATTTCGAACAGGGTGAAAAAGGGTGCAAAGTTCTCCGATTGTGCAATTCTTTACCGTACAAATGCACAGTCGCGTGTACTTGAGGAAATGCTTTTGCAGTATGCTGTCCCGTATCGTGTTTTAGCAGGCTTGAGGTTCTATGACCGTAAGGAAATCAAAGATATTATTGCATATCTTCGTATAATTCATAACCCCGCAGACAGTGTCAGTCTTAAAAGGATTATAAACGAGCCGAAAAGGGGAATAGGTGCGGCTTCTATCGAAAAGGCGGAGAATATTGCGGCAGAAAATGACATAACCTTATTTGAGACTGTACTTTTCGCCAATGAATACTCCGAGCTATCAAGAGCGGCTGTTAAAATGGTAGAGTTTGGAAGACTCATAAAGACCTTCCAGAAAGCCACCGAGGTAACACATGTTTCCGACCTTGTGGCAAGAGTTCTTAACGAGAGCGGATATATGGCAATGCTTGAGCTGGAAAATAGCATAGAGTCAAGAACAAGAATAGATAATATAAACGAATTTATGTCGGCAGTTACCGAGTACGAAAAATCGGCTGAAAGCCCATCTCTTGGCGGATTTTTGGAGAATGTGGCACTCGTATCCGAGATAGACGCATACGACGAGGATCAGGATGCGTGTGTACTTATGACGGTACATAGTGCAAAAGGTCTTGAGTTCCCTGTTGTCTTTGTTGCTGGTCTTGAGGATGGGCTTTTCCCGTCAGCAAGGTCGAATACAGATGAGGATATCGAGGAGGAGAGAAGACTTTGCTATGTTGCAATAACTCGTGCAAAGGAAACCTTGTATGTAACACAGGCTCGCCAAAGAACAATTTTCGGTAAGACAACACCTGCGTTCCCGTCAAGATTTTATAAGGAAATTCCGAATGAATATATTAAGGATGTGAGTCCTGTAATCGACAGAGCGGTAAAGACTGCGACAGATACCTTCCGCCGCAGTGCGCCGTTTGTTGAAACCTACAAAAAGCCTGTGGCAGTTCAGACAAGCAATGTTACAAGTGATTGCTTCACAACAGGAGACAGAGTATCTCACACAAAATTCGGTGAAGGAGTTATTAAGTCGGTAACACCATTTGAACGTGATGCGCTTCTGGAAATTGAGTTCGTAACAGTCGGAACTAAGAGGTTAATGGCGGCATATGCGAAGCTAAAGAAACTGTGATATAAAGTCTGATTAAATTTTTGCATCTCACCATTATTTACAGCTCGGAGTACCTTTGTACGCCGTCGCTGTTCATAACGGCAATCTTCGAAAATTTTCTTCAGACTTGGGATTTTTGTGAAAGTTGGAGACGTAATGATTAAGTTAGTAATTTTTGATTTGGACGGAACACTGTTAAATACCTTGCCGACTATTGCATATTACGGCAATAAGGCATTGAGTGAATACGGTCTTCCTGCGATTGAAACAGAGAGGTATAAAACTCTTGTCGGCAATGGCAGAGATTTGCTCATACACCGTATGCTTGCTGAAACGGGTAATGATACCCCTGAACTCTATCAAAAGGTGGGAAAGGTATATGATGCGGCATATGAGGCTGACCAACTGTACCTGACCGAGCCTTATGGCGGTATAGAGGAGCTTTTAAGAAGTCTTAAGGAAAAGGGAGTAAGGCTTGCAGTTTTGTCAAATAAGCCTGATAATGTGGTAAAACCGATTGTGGACAAAATGTTTGGAGGGCTGTTTGATGAGGTGTGGGGAAAGAGAAGTGATTATCCCGTAAAGCCTGCGCCGGATGGTGCGTTTGAAATATGCAGAATTGTTGGTGTTAGTGCCGATGAGACGGCGTTTGTCGGAGATACGTATGTAGATATTGAAACAGGAAAGAACGCAGATTTGCTTACTATCGGTGTAGAATGGGGATTCCGTACGAGAGAGGAATTGAAGAAAGCAGGTGCGGATTTTATCGTAGAACACCCATTGGAAATAGAAAATAAATTGAATTAGAG
>JAHAZB010000143.1 GCA_018384175.1 Eubacteriales bacterium | reverse complement strand
ATTCAGGATAGCAAGAAAGACAAAATCACCTTATATAAGGGCGGTCAGAGCGAACGTGTATATGTCACCTACAAGGCAGTAAAGCGGTGTTCAAAATGTGGTGAACTGTTTTATGCTAAACAAATGGGTAACGGCACAGGGAATTGTGAAGTTTGTAATAGAAGATAACACAATATTTTAGCACTATTTTATAAACTTTTAATAAATATTCGCAAGTTGATTTGTTGAAAACTAACAAAAATCAAATGTTTTTACATATGTTTATCACAATATATAAATGGAAACAAGTAAGTTTCCAATGTTTTGAATTCGTACTTCAAACAATAGTTGTGTATATTGTGGATATTATGTATATGCAACAACCCCACAGATATGTTCTTCTCCACAAGACATATTTGTGTTCAAGGAGAGAGAGTATGGACTTCCACAACCTGCTCTCTCTTTTTTTGTACCAAAAATTTTTGCAGAAAGGAGAACGATATGGAACTAAAAAAGAGACTGTCCGACTACATCAAAAACAGCGGATTGAAGAAGCAGTTTGTGGCTGAAAAAATAGGTATTCCACCCTCTAAATTAAGTTATTATCTTCACGGCAAATTGTTTGTTACAGATGACTTTGCAGACAAGATAAAGACTTATTTGGAAAGCGTGGGTGCATAGTAATGAGCCTTCAGCAACAACTACAAAAAATCACAAGCCGGATTGATTTAAGATTAAGCCGAGCAGCACAAGAAATTATGCTAAGGACTAAAGAACAACTTGAAAAGTCTGTTGACAATTTGTGGTATGCTACTTACTCCCCCACAGACTATAATCGCACATATGAATTATTGGATGCGGTCAGTGGCAAAGTGGTGAAAAATAGTAAGGGTAATTACACCATAGAGGTGTACTTTGATGAATCATTTATGTCTTCAAAGTCGAGCACTTATGGTTGGGGTACTCATTCAGGTTTTGATGGCGGTGACTTCAGAAGTGGTCTTATAGATAGCATTATTCACGGTATGCGAGGTTCAAGAACTAATCCCCGGTATGGCGAATCAACTAATGTAATTGAGGTTGTTCGGCAAGAAGCAGAGAGATACGCAAATAGTATTCTCAAAAAATATATATAAAGGAGGAAAACCATAATGATTTTCAAGAAAGTTAATTACAATGGCACAGATATAGAGGATATTTACAAATTGGCTCTTATCGGTGCAGATTTTGCAACAGAGAAAAATGAAAATGGCGTTACACTTGTTAATACACTTAGCAAAGAACTTTACGCAAAAACAGTTTTACTCGCAAGATTTTTAAACGTCGTTGACCTTCCCGAAGATAGGGTTTTGAGCATTGAACAGTACAAAAATAATGTTTGCTCTGTTGAAGATTTTTCGGGCAAAAACGCAAATAAACTGAAGGCAGACTATAATTTGTTTATGTCTATGCTTGATGAAGAAATCAATAATTGCATTACAAAGGAAAATGATGTCACTATTCGTATTCACGAGATGATGGCAGTTGATTTGTCTCCTGAAAATCTTGAAATTATGCAGAAAAACAGTAAAGAGTTTACATCTCAGTTGAAGAAGATTACAAAGCTTGTAGAAAAGGCTGATACCGCAAGGGCTAAAGCGTAAGGAGGTAGTCTATGGCTAATAGTGATGATAGAATACTTCTTAATTTAGTCTTAAACGAGGCTACGGTCAGTGCCGTTGAAGGCAGAGTGCGAAACCTTGTAAATAGGCTAAATAATCAAAATATTAGTTTGAATATCAATGGGCGAAACCTTGATAATATCGTAAATCGACTGAACGATATACAACAGCGGATGCAGACGATAAACTCTACTCCTGTGAATATCAACGCCAATCTTACATCGGCACAGCAACAGTACCGCCTTGAAACAGAGCGTATGCGTGTTGCACAGCAGTTAGAATTGTCAAGACAAAGAACATTGCAGACCGAAAATCAAGCCATTTCCGCTCTTGCACAGCAGAATAGAACGTTAACGGTTAATAATAATGTTACACACCAAATTGAGCAAGGGGCACAGAACATTGGACATAATATGAATGTTGCCGGAGGTCATGCAAGAGATTTTGTTGACTATCTTGCAGATGGTGTTAGATACATAGTTGTTTACCGAAGTCTTTATGAGATTATGAATCAAATCGGAGAAGCGTTCTCAGAAATGAAGAATGTTGACAAAGAATTGATTTCCGTAAGAAAGACTACAGGAATGGCAGAAAACGAGATTGAAAAAATCCGTAAAGCCTCTTATGGTGTTGCTACTGAATACGGTAGAACAGCAAGTGAATATTTAGGCAGTGTTTCAGAGTTTGCAAGGGGTGGCTATAAAGAACTAAGTACAGAGCTTGCAAAGGTGTCATTGCTCACACAGAACGTAGGTGATGTATCGGCTGACAGTGCTAATAAGATGCTTTTAAGTGTGGATGCGGCTTACAAGCTAAATGGTAATGTTACAGAACTTACTAATGTTGTAAACGGCTTGAATAATATCGCAAACCTTAACCCCACTTCGATGCAGAAAATGGCAGACGGTATGCAAGTATCAGCATCTATGGCAAAAGTAGCAGGTCTTGAAATCTCTGATCTTGTTGCTCTTATAGGTACGGGTACGGCGGTTACTCAGCGTGAAGGTGACGAAATTGCAAGAGCAATTCGTACAATCATGATGAATATAAGACAGGTCAAAGGCGAGCTTGAAGATGGCACAGTAATAGATGACGATTCTATTGCAAAAGCAGAGGCAGCATTAAAAGGTGTCGGTATTGCAACCAAAGAAGTTGTTAATGGTGTTCGTGAATTAAGAGACCCTATGGATATTCTTGATGAACTTGCCGGAAAGTGGTCTACACTTAATAGCGAAGCACAGAGCGTAGTCCTTGAAAGTTTAGCAAATAAGAGACAAGCAAACGTTTTGGCAGCTATTTTGGAAAATTACGAGATGGTAGGCAAAATGCAGAGCGAGTATTTTAATTCTGCTAACAGTGCCATTAAGGAAAATGAGCTTTACTTACAAGGATGGGAAGCAACACAAAAACGTGTAAGTGCAAAGTGGACTGAATTTATCGCAAATATGGCGGATACAGCCGTAATAACAGGCTCTTTAAATGCTTTGTATGGTGTCCTTGTTGCTCTTGATACTCCTATTGGAAGAATTGCAACGTCTATTGTTCTTGTAAACACAGCACTTGCAGTCTCAGGCAGATTATGGCAAGCAATACGAGCAAGAAGTATTGTTGCGGATATTCTCTCTATGGGTGTCGCTGAAAGAAATCTTGGTACGGCAATTCAACTTGTAACCGGACATTTGGGTAGACAGATTGCTCAATGGGCTATGTCACCGTTTGGAATGGCTACAATCGCTGTCGCAGGTATTGCCCTTATTACTTCTGCTATCGAAAAGAACTCACAGAAGTTAGAGGAAAACGCTCAAAAAGCAGGTGAAGCATACGATAAAGTTAAGCAAAACATGAACGAACTTGATGATTTAATCAAGCAGTATAATGATTTGCAGATTTCTAATGAATGGGATAATACACCTGTTGAAACAAAGAAGCAACTTCATGAAGATATAAATAAGCTCCTTGGAGATGAAGCTGATAAGGTTGACATTCTTAACGGCAAATACAAGGAAACAACCGAAGAACTGTTCAAGCAGAGAATGTCAAAGCTTCCTGAAGAGGAAAAGAAGGCATTTGATAACGAACAGGCAAAAGGCAAAAGTTTGTGGGACACTGCATACTGGAACGGTGGCGGTGGTGCAGGTGGATATAATTACGGCACTATGCAAGCAACTGATGCCGAAAAGAAGTTTATTGAAAAGTACGAAAAAATATTTGACGAAAAGTATTACTCTGCCGGAATGGGTATGGGTGGTACTGACTATGTGGTAAGATTTGATAATTTTGATGACTTCATGATGAAGTATGAAGAAGCTAAAAAGATGCTTCAGGAACTTTATGATGAGGGCATGGGTGAATCAGAACTTTATAAAGGATTGAACTCCTTCATTGCAAAGTTTGATACTAAGGTCGGTGAATATAAGACCGCAGTAGAAGAGCTTGAAAGCACTAAAGCAGGTCAAAAACTTGCAGACTACATCAATACGAGTGTTGGTGGATATGTTGACGATTTAGATGAGTACAAAATCGTTGTAGATTGGATAAAGAGTAACTTTACAGGCAAAGATGCAGACAACGCATTAGGATTACTTAATTCATATTTCTCCGAGTACGCAGAAAAGGTCTCTAAGACCAACGAAATGTTGGGTCAAGAGGGACTTTCAATTCAAGAATGTGCTTTTTGTAGCCTACTATTTAACAATCTTTTTTTATCAAAAAATTTTATAACTTTGAATACTACGGCATTATGC
>JAHAZB010000140.1 GCA_018384175.1 Eubacteriales bacterium | reverse complement strand
GTGTTATAATAATTAGATACAAACGAGAGGAGGCTGCGGCATGAAAATCACAGAAGAAGAAATCAAAAGAATAAGTTCACAGACGATTTATCGCCGTGGTCTTGAGTACTATAAAGAGGGCAGAGTTCACCTTTATGTTCGTGATAAAAATGAATTGGTATCTGTTGTTGATGGCGAAGAGGTGTATAATGTCAGTATTCGCTTGAGCGATGATGGGAAGGTAAATGATTTTCTTTGCACGTGTCCTTATTACAGAACTATGGACTGTGCTTGCAAACATATCGTAGCCACATTAAAGGTCAGACAGCAGGAACTTGAGGATGGTGCTGTTTTTTTAGACGAAAATGACCGTCTTGCAAAGGAATTATGTAGTAAATACGAAAGAGCTGATAATGAAAAGCAGAAAATAAATTTCAAGTTTGGAATGAGAATAAATGAGACACCAAGAGGCGAGATAAGATACAGTGTTTCTGTTGCTTCAGGTATAGGTGTACCCACACCTGTAAGCAGTGTGGAAAGATTCTTGTCTGCGTTTTCAGGAATGGGAGAATATAAGCTATCCAAGTTTCGTAAGTTTGTACCTGAAGATTATGAGTTTTCGGAAAATGACAGAAAGATACTCGAAATACTTTCAGAAAGCTGTCAGAACAAGCAATCTGAGGTTGGCTATGTAAATAAGATTTCACTTACTGACATAGGTGCAATTACAGCAAAAAGACTACTGCCGTATTTAATAAAGACACATTGCGATTTTGTTGTTAATGATATGCGTCTTGATGATGTGCAGATAAGGGAGGAAAATCCGGATATTCAGATTGATGTGCGTGCAACCGATAGCAGAGTTACCATAACTGTTGCTGAAATCGGATTGGCACTGATACCTGATGGAAGCTGGTTTTATTACTCCGGAGATATTTATCAGACTGATGAAAGTTGGCGTAAAAGCTATATGCCAATATACAACACACTAAATGGCGGAACGCGAACACAACTTGAGTTCTCTGGCGAAAACAGAATAGCATTTGCTACTCACGCACTTCCTGCTCTAAAAAAACTGTCAGGAACAGTATTTGACGGTGTTGATGATGTTATAGTTAGCGAGAAACCTGTATTTAAGGTGTATTTTGATACACATGGTGGTGCTTTGTCAGCAGTTATTATTGCAGATTATGGAAACGTTTCTGTCAGAATGCCAAAGCAGCAGATTGCGGATTTTGAAAAGATTATATTAAGAGATCCTGTTGCTGAAAATAAGGTATTAAAGCATTTTGAAGCGTTTCGTCTTGTCGATGGAGGATATATTCTTGACGATAATGATGAGATATATAAATTTGTGCTTGAGTCTTTACCGGAGTTGGAGCAGCATGCAGATATAATAGGAAATGACAGTTTTAATGCGATGCGCGTGAAGATGAAGCCTGACATTCGTGCGAGAGTGAGCTTTCAAAAGGATATTGATTTATTAGATGTCAGCTTCGAGAGTGAATTGTCGCCTGACGAAATAGAAGGTATTCTTTCTGCTGTTCAGCTGAGAAAAGCATATTACAGAAATAAACAGGGAAGATTTTTTAAGCTTGATGATAATAATACCATAGCACTGTTATTTAACCAGCTTGGATTTACACTTGATGACATAAGAAGCAAATCAAAGAAAATATCCAAGTATCATGCACTATATCTCGATAGCTTTGCTAAAAAAGGGCAGATTGGCTTTGACAAAAGTTTTGAAAAGCTAATAGAAGATGTTCGTTCTATAAAAGCAGTTATTCCTGAAAATATAAATTCTGTGCTTCGTTCTTATCAGAAGGAAGCGGTGCATTGGATGACACAACTTGACGAGCTTGGGTTTGGCGGGATACTTGCTGATGATATGGGACTTGGAAAAACTCTTGAAGTAATTGCTTTTGTTATGAGCAGAAAGCATGATAAGCCTGCATTGGTTGTTGCTCCGAGTGCACTTTTGTATAACTGGCTAAATGAAATTAAACGCTTTGCCCCTGAGGCTAAAACGATTATAATAGATGGAACAAAAGAGGAGAGGAAGGAAAAGATTGAAAGGATACAGGATGAAGATTTTGTTATTACATCTTATCCGCTTTTAAGACGTGATTCCGCTCTTTATCAGAATATGAGTTTCTCGTTCTGTTTTATTGATGAAGCGCAGTATATAAAGAATCCTAAAACAATGAATGCAAGAGGAGTCAAGCTGATAAACGCAGAGAGTAGATTTGCGCTTACAGGTACGCCTGTTGAAAATTCTCTTACAGAGCTTTGGTCAATATTTGATTTTATAATGCCGGGGTACTTCGGTAAAAGACGGGCATTTGTCGAAATGTATGAACGTCCGGTTACACAAGGATATGAGGATGCGGCTGTTCTTTTAAGGGGGAGAATTAAGCCCTTTGTAATGCGCAGAATGAAAAGGGATGTTTTGAAGGAATTGCCCGAAAAAATCGAAAATACAGTATATGCTGAGCTTGTGCCTGAACAGAAAAAGCTGTACGAGGCTTATCTTTCTGTGGCGAGACGTGAGGTTGACAGAATATTGTCTGAGGGTGAGTCAGATATGCTGATACTTAGTCTTTTGACAAGGCTCAGACAGATTTGTTGCCATCCTGCGCTTTTTGATGATGCCTATGAAAACGAAAGTGGTAAGCTTGAGCTTTTGTATGAGCTTGTATCTTCTGCAATTCTTGGAGGACACAGAATTCTTGTGTTTTCGCAGTTTACATCTATGCTTAAGATTATACGTGAAGAGTTTGCGAAAAGGGATATTAGCTGTTTTTACCTCGATGGCTCAACACCGCCTTATGAAAGAGCTGAGCTTTCTGACCGTTTTAATAGCGGTGAAAGAGAAGTGTTTTTAATAAGTCTTAAAGCGGGGGGGACCGGTCTTAATCTTACCGGTGCAGATATGGTCATTCACTATGACCCGTGGTGGAATCCGGCGGTTACAGACCAGGCATCTGATCGTGCATACAGAATAGGTCAGAAAAAGGCTGTGCAGGTTATAAGACTTGCTGCCTCAGGAACAATAGAAGAACAGATTTTGAAACTGCAGGATAAGAAACGTTCTCTTGCAGACGGTATTATAATTAAAAATTCTGCAACACTATCAAATCTTTCAAACGAAGAAATTTTGTCTTTGTTTGAACAAAAGTAATATAAGAAAAAATTCAAAATAGGGAGGGAAAATCGCTTTTGCATTGTTTTTTGAACATAGAATAAAAATTATCTATATGTAGTTATAACTCGTAGTTAAACACTTTCCACATAAAATTTTCCTCTTAAGAAACCGTGCAGGCAGACGTGGCGCAAATTTCTACGGATATAAGGGAACAATCAGCTTTGATTTCGCAACAAGAGAAAAAGAAGTCATAAATTGATATTTATGACTTCTTTTTGATTTTATCTGTATTTATCCCATGGGTCGGGAGTGCGAGGCGGGTTGGATGACGGTCTTCTTGGTGCGGTTGAACGTGTAGACGTTGGTCGCCTTTGCTCTGTGCGTGATGTTGTATTGCGACTTGAGTACCTATTTGAAGATGAACTGTTGTAGCCGGAACGTCTTTGAGGTGTTCTTTGTGAAGAATAAGAAGATGTGCGTCGTACCTGTGGTTGAGATTTCATTCTTCTACGTCTGATTTTTCTGCGTTTGTTGCGGTTAATTGCGTTCATAGCCAAAAGAACAAGTATAGCTATAAGTGGGATAAGAACAAATGGGCTGAAGAGAATATTTCCTAAACCATGCAGAAAATGCAGAAGGTGGTCTCTTTTAACCTCATTTGCGGCGAGCAAATCAACCTGCACAGCATGAGTTGATAATCCGCTTGAATCCGAGTACGTGTATGTAGCTGTACCGAGATTAACTCCTTTTTCTATTGGAGCACTTATATTTTCAAGAGGCTTTATGTCGGCGATAATATTTTCTTCGGAATAATATTTGGGTAAAAGCATAATTATATCCTTTGACGGTGAAAGAGCAACTCTTGTACTGTCTTTGGCTTCATATACCTTTGAGTCAGAAATGATGTCCTGAGTTGTAGCAATTGTAACACTTTCATAATTCTCGAATACATATTCAAACATTGCTTTGGAATCTACAAAAGAATACGCATTTTCTTCGCTATCTGCATTTTCACAACCGAGGACTATCGACATTAGAGACACACCATTTTTTTCTGCAGTTGACACAAGGCAGTTGCCTGCTTCGACAGTTGCACCAGTTTTAACACCAGTTGCATACGGATAGAAATGGAAGGTGTTACGGTATTTGCTGATAAGGTGGTTAGTTGTCGAAATCTTACGCTCATTACTTTTGTTTGTTGCGGGAATAGATGTAACCTTTATCTTTACCAATTCACAGAATTTTGTATTTTTCAGTGCTTCGCGTGTCATAATCGCGATGTCTGATGCAGTGGTGTAATGATTGTCGTCGTGAAAACCGTGCGGATTGGCAAAATGTGTATTTGTCATGCCAAGCTCGGCTGCACGTTGATTCATTAGAGCAACAAATGTGGGGATATCGCCGGAAATATGCTCTGCAATAACATTTGCAGCATCATTTGCAGAAGAAACCAACAAAGCGGTCAATAAATTCTCCAAACTCATCTGTTCTCCTGACTTAAGGTTGATTCTTGAATGAAGATATGTAATATCTGCCAAGGCGCTGCTTGAAACAGTAACAATATCTGAAAGATTACCCTTTTCAAGAGCCAAGAGAGCAGTCATAATTTTAGTAACAGAAGCAGGAAAATTTTTTTCGCTTGCATTGTTTTCGTAAAGGACTCTGCCACCCTTCATATCATAAAGAAGCGCCGCCTTTGCATGAGGCTCAGGAAAAGATGGTTTTTCGGGCACCTCAGTCGATTCTGGTGAATCAGAGATGTTTGTATCAATCTGAGTTGCAGATGGTTTGGGTGAATTTGACGGAGCCGGCTGTGCGGTTGTCGGACATACCTGAAACAGCATTATGATAACAGCTGTCAGTATTGCGGTAATACGGGCTTTGTTCATATTATATTTCGCTGCCTTTCTGTCCTTGTTAGATGGACAATTATTATCTTAATATGATTATATCCGAAAATACATCATTTTGCAACAAATAACGCAATATTTTTTGCAAAAAAGTATGGAAAAATATTCACCTTAATGTTATAATATATGGGAAGAAGAAAAGTGATTGTAAGGAGCGTAGTTTTGATGAAGATTTTAGTCGTTGATGATGAAAAATTATTGGTCAAGGGCATTAAGTATAATCTTGAACAGGAAGGGTATCAGGTAGTAACTGCATTTGATGGTGAAGAAGCTGTAAGGCTTGCGCATGACGAGAGCATTAACCTTATATTGCTTGACTTAATGCTGCCGAAAATGGACGGACTTTCTGTTTGCCGTGCAGTGCGAGGTTTTTCAGATGTTCCTATCATAATGCTTACAGCAAAGAGTGAAGACATTGATAAAATTCTTGGACTTGAATACGGCGCAGACGATTATATTACCAAGCCGTTTAATATAAGAGAGGTTACATCGAGAATAAAAGCTATATTGAGGAGAGTGAATCCAAAACCGAAGGAAGACGACAGTATGACTTTGGTTTCAGGGGATATTGAGCTTGACTATAACTTCAGACGTGTTACAATTAAGGGTAAGGTGATAGAGCTTACAGGAAAGGAATTTGACCTTCTTGAGCTATTCTTGAAGCATCCCGGAAAGGTTTATACACGTGAAAATCTGCTTGATATAGCATGGGGATTTGATTATCCCGGTGATGTAAGAACAGTTGACGTTCATATCAGAAGGCTAAGAGAGAAGATAGAGTTAAATCCTGCTGAGCCTGAATATATAAGAACCAAGTGGGGAGTTGGATATTATTATATACAAGATTAAAAAGAGATTCTTTTCAATGCGATGGATAATGATGCTTACATACGTTGTAGCCATTCTTATTACATTATCATTGATGAGTGTTTATATACTTGGAGTGCTTACAGAAAGCCTTCACAAAAACGAATCGGTAAATCTGTTTGCAAAAGCTAACATTATTGCGGACACTGTTGCAGGTGCAATTGATGTATTTGATGTATTTGATGATAACGCAGACAGACAGATTGAACAAATCATATCCGGAACGGTTATCCGTGCGTTAGCAGTAAATCCATCATGTACAGTTTTGTATGACAGTAATACTGAGGCATCGTTAGAAGGTAAGGTACTGATGCGAGATGTTATAAATACTGCGATGCAGGGGGAACAAGCACAGACACTCAGTAAATCTGATGACGGAAATACGATAATGTCTGTTGCAGTTCCTGTTATGAGAGATGAAAAAATTAAAGGTGTAGTATATCTTGTCGAAACAATTGATGATATAGACAAGACTATATCTTACGTTAAGATGAATATGATTGTCTTTTCTGTGCTGATAAGTATTCTTGTAGGAATGCTCAGTATGGGAATGAGTATTATGGTAACGTCAAGACTTGACGAGTTTATCAAGGCAGCAAAGGAAATATCAAATGGTAACTATAAAACCAGAGTAAATGTCAGCGGAGATAGTGAACTGCAGGAATTGTCTGATGCAATGAACTCTATGTGTCAGGCACTTGAAAATGTTGATGAAACACATAAGAAGTTCATATCAGACGTATCGCACGAGCTAAAAACCCCTCTTGCATCAATTAAGCTTATCTGCGACAGTATTGTTGATACTGCCGAACCTGATATAGAAATGATAAAAGAGTTCCTTGCAGACCTTTCAAACGAAGTAGACAGGCTTACAAGAATTGTTGAAAGACTCCTTACGTTGACAAAAATCGGAAACGAGGAAGAACAACCAACACTAACACCTGTTGATTTTGTTGTAATGCTTAATGCTATAATGAACAGACTAAGGCCGAACGCAGAGGCTAAGCATATTCTGCTTTGTGGTGATTTTGATTCTGCAGATATTACTCCGGTGCTTATAGACTATGATAAGCTGTGGGAGGCTGTATATAACATCACAGATAATGCAATTAAGTATACGCCCGAAAATGGTACAGTAAAAATGGAACTTTCTTCTGATGCAGTAGAAATGTCGGTTAGTGTTTCGGACAATGGTCCGGGAATACCGGAGTCGGAACGAGAGTGTATTTTTGACAGATTTTACCGCCTTGATGATTCAAGAACACGTGAAACCGGTGGCACAGGACTTGGACTTGCAATAGCGAAAGAGGCTGTGCTTCTTCACGGTGGAAGAATTGAAGTTCAGGAGTCTGAAATGGGTGGCTGTAAGTTTATTATCAGTATACCAAAACGGACTGCTGAGGTGTAAAATTTCCTGATATGAAAGGGATGAATATATGAGAACAGGACGAAACGTAATCGTAACACTATTTATTGTTGCAGTATTATTAGCAGTAGCTGTTGTATTTATGAATATGAATGATGGCGCAAATCTCTATACAGCAAAGCTGTATTTTATGAACGAAAGCTTTACGTCAATGTCTGAGGAAACAAGAGATATTAAATATGACAACCCTGCTGAATTGCCGGATAGCGTCCTTGAAGAGTTGAAGAAAGGACCAACTGACAGTAAGAATAAACCATTTATTTCCAAGAACACAGAATGGACAGTTACGAATGAGTCGGCAAGCTTACTGGTTGATTTTAATCAGGAATTTCTTACCGAGGATAATTCTAAGAACCTACTTGCAACATATGCTGTTGTTAAGTCTCTTTGTAGCTTAGATGATGTTGCGGAGGTTAAGGTAACAGTTGACGGGGGAGAGCTTGTAACACCTGATAACAGTACAATCGGTTATCTTACTGACAAGGATATAAACCTCGAAACCGATACGGTTACAAGCGAAAACAGAAATATTAAATTGTATTTTGCAACTGAGGACGGCAGTTTTAGCGAAGAATGGCGAAATATAAAAATTACCGATACAGTGCCTGTAGAACAGTATGTTGTAACCGAACTCATAAAAGGGCCAGAAGCCGCAGAATTAAAACCGGTTCTCTCTGCTGATACAAAGCTCATATCTGTCGAAGTTACAGATGGCACAGCGTATATCAATATGACACAGGGATTTGTAGATAAGCATAAGGGCTCACCTGAAAAAGAGGCTACGGCGGTATATTCAATTGTGAAATCTGTTACAGCGGTTGATGGTGTAAATAGTGTGCAGTTTTTGATTGAAGGGAAGAAAACAAGTGGTTTCGACAGTATTGATTTAACTGCCCCGCTTGGTACCGATATCGAAATTGTTTATAATTAAATATAATATATTAAAATGAGGTTGTACTAAATTATGTTGTTCAGTACAACCTTATTTCTTTGCGTAACTCTTAGTTATCAGCTTCGTTATTACTGTTTACATACATTTCTTCCAATTTAATCTGCATATCCTTTAGTTCTTCGATTACATCTGTTACTTTGTTAAACAGTGCATAATACATTTCTTTGTAGTCAGGCATAATGTGTGTACTCCTTTCCTGAAAACTCACATAATTAAAAAATGCGTGGTAACATAAATCATTACCACGCACAAAAAACGCGGCTGAGATTAACGCTACCACACATTACACTCATAAATAATGAACGCACACATAATATATATCAAGAGCTTATTCAATTATTTAAGCCGACGTTTTTTTACGAAAAAAACACACGA
>JAHAZB010000138.1 GCA_018384175.1 Eubacteriales bacterium | reverse complement strand
TTCAAGAATTCGGTGACGATAGCAAGGAGGTCCCACCCGTTCCCATCCCGAACACGGAAGTTAAGCTCCTTAACGTCGATGATACTTGGCGGGAGACTGCCCGGGAAAGTAGATAGTTGCCGGAACTTCAGTTTAGTAGTTTATCCCAATTGCATTCAATTGGGATAAACTGCCCTAAACGATTTCAATTATGGCCCGTTGGTCAAGTGGTTAAGACACGGCCCTTTCACGGCTGTAACACGAGTTCGACTCTCGTACGGGTCACCATAAAGAGAGCCTTCTTTTCAGGAAGAAGGCTCAACTTATAAGGGCCTTTAGCTCAGTTGGTTAGAGCATCCGGCTCATAACCGGACGGTCCTGGGTTCGAGTCCCCGAAGGCCCACCAGAAATTGTGGACAATTTAGATGTCATCTAAATTGTCCCATTTTTATGCGGTTTTTGAGCATTTTTGAAGAAATTCGAGTGGGAAGTAAACAGTAGATGCCACCACTATTTGCACAGGACTTGAATGGGAGACACCTTAAAAACAGGGTGTTTTCAATAATTTTGCGAAAGGTCAACAGAGAAGAAAAAACACGAAATTCAAATCGTGTACAATATGGATGATACCAAATGAGAGGATAATGATTTTATGGGTTATTTGTTTTTGGCAATCTCACTCATTGCCGGAGTGACAAAGGGATATTGTGGTAAAAAAACAAGCGGATATATAAGCGGATATAAAACTGCGATGTTGGCAAACACAATTAGAATGATGCTGTGCATACTAATCGGAGTACTTGTCATAATTGCAGGCGGAAATATAAGCCAACTCAGACCTAATTCAACATTGATTGCAATTTCTGTACTGTCAGGAATTGCAACTTCGGTGTTTGTGGTAAGCTGGCTTGTTGTCGTAAAAAAAAATGCATATATGATGGTTGATGTGTTTTTGATGCTTGGTGTTCTTGTTCCAATTATCATCGGACAGTTTGTTTTTAAAGAAGAAACAAAGCTTACGCAGTGGCTGGGTATAGGTGTTTTATTAGTTGCGACCTTGATAATGTGCTCATATAATAACTCAATAAAAGAAAAAATGGGGATTTCTACTATCATACTGCTGATTGTATGCGGTGTGTCAAATGGACTTGCTGATTTTTCACAAAAGCTGTTTATCAATCAACTTGCAGACATTCCCGTATCAGTATTTAATTTCTATACATATATATTTTCTTCTGTTGTGCTTGGTGGATTCTATGTCATTTTTAGCATAAAGGAAGGATCGTATGCCACGGATGATTCACCAAAGCTTAAGCATATTTTTGGATATATTGCAGTAATGTCAATATGCCTTTTTGTAAACTCTTACTTTAAAACAAAAGCGGCAGGTTTTCTGAATTCTGCACAGCTTTACCCGCTAAATCAAGGGTTAGCTCTTACGCTTTCGTCAATTATGTCGGCAACCTTGTTTCATGAACATATGAGTTTAAAATGCATTATAGGGTTGGCAGTGTCGTTTGTCGGTCTGCTGATTATAAATGTGTTATAGTATGAAAATATGAAAAGACTGTATGGCATTTTATTATTGGTAGAAAGTGAGATGCTTTACCAAAACTGTAAAAGAAAATAAATAACAGACATCTATTTCGTACACGAAAGCCAGAAAAAAGCACTTGCATTGCAAGTGCTTTTTTCACATTCTATGTGTCTTTCTGTTATATAGGGTTGTTGTTTATTATTGACTTTAAAGAGATACTATGATAAAATAATAAAGTAAAATTTAATAATTCACACAAAGTGTCGGCTATACCGATTAGGTATGGTTGGTGAAAAGGGAATCAGGTGTGAATCCTGGACGATAACTGTCGGTGTATGCGTCGAAGTTTTTATATCCGTTATTGAAAGATAGCCATTGGGAAACTGAGAAGGTAGGGTATGAAAATGCAGGCTATATAGTCTATATGATGCGAGTCACAAGACCTGCTTTGATGTTATTCCGTCCGTGCCTTAAAAGCATAGGAATAACGTTTTTGCATCCAAAAATTCTTGGAGCGTTATTTTTGGTGCAAATTGTGATACACACAGGAAAACACAGCTGTGGTAATTTTTTACATAAAAATTGCTGCGGCTTTTTTTATTTGCCCGGCAAAAAAAGAAAGGGGTTACCAAAATGAAATTTAAAAAACCACTTTGTCTACTGTTGTCGGTAATTATGATAATTGCTGCATCAACAGTATCGCTCGCAAACAGTCAACCGACTGAAGAAAACGACATCTATGATGTCATAAGCGAGGGTATCGGAAGTGCAGAAGCGTACCTTTGCGAAAAACTAACAGAAATACATAATGATTCAGGTGTTGGATTTGGCTCGGATTGGGCTATTATCACCTTGCTTCGAAGCAAGAAAGCTATTGCTTCTTCCATACTTGAAGAATACACCCTTGCTTTAACAGAAACAGTTAAAGGATGGGATACAAATGTCAAGCCTACAGATGCGGCAAAAGCATTACTTGCTTTTACCGTTCTGGATAAAGATGTTACAGATATTGAAGGCGTTAATTTAATCAATCTTATTTGCAATAGTGAAAGGCTTGAAAGTGCAACAAATGAACTTGCATATTCACTTTTAGCAATTTACGCATCAAACGCAGAAATTCCGCAAGATGCTACGTGGAGTAAAAATGATATTATTGATAAGCTTTTGACATTCCAGACAGAAAGTGGCGGATTTGGGCTGTTTGATACTGAAACTACAGATACTGATATGACTGCAATATGTGTACAGGCGCTTGCTCCATATAGAAGTGAACCGGATGTAGCTGAAGCCATTGATAAAGCCGTTCTCTTCCTTACAGGTACTATTTCTGAGGATTGGAATTATGATGACAATCCAAACACCACTGCACAAGTTCTGTTGGCCATTTCCGCTCTTGGTATTGACGCAACCAATCCTGCTAACGGATTTGGTACTGGTGAACAGGAAAATATTATTACTTCTCTTGAAAGATACCGTAACACCGACGGAAACGGCTATCTTTTTGGAGATTCTGTTAATACACTTGCAACATATCAGGTTATGCAGGCATACGATGCTTACAGAAAGATTCACAAGGATAGTGTTTCGTACTGGGATTTTGGCACAGATGGAGAGATCTATAATGACCAGACGGGCACACAGGACCCGGCTCCTGAAGAAAATGAAGCAGAGCCTGTTGATGTGTTTGTAACAATTGTGGATGATGGTAATATTGTTACTGACAAAAACGGAAGATATGTTGCACAGGCAAAGGTGACAGTTTCTGACCGTGATCGAAATGGCACAATTACCGTTGACGAGGCTTTATATGCAACGCACGAAGCGCTATACGATGGCGGTGCAGAAGTTGGTTACAGCGCTTTTGTCGGTGACTACGGTTTGTCCCTTGCAATTCTTTGGGGCAAGGGTACACCCGAAGTTTCGGCGACGTCCGGTTATTACTTAAACAATGCAAGTTGCTGGAGCCTTAATGATGCTATAAGTGCCGGTGATTATCTTACTGCATTCAATTATTATGACACAATGTTCTGGAGCGACTCTTATTCATACTTTGGTGAAAATACAACATCAGCAAATCAAGGAGCTTTAGTTACACTAACATTAAACGCCCTTGGATATGACGAAAACTGGAATCAGGTTTCATCTCCTTATGCAGGTGCAAAGGTTATGCTTTTGGGTACTTCTGTTGAAGCCCTTACTACAGATGCAGAGGGAAAAGCGGTAATTGATACTTCAATGCTTCAGCCGGGCATATACTACACAGTAGCATATACAGATGCAAAAAATATCGTTCCTGCAGTATGTAAAATCACAGTTAACCAAAGAATAGTTTCACCAGGTGGCGGCGGGGGTTCGTATGTTAAAAAGCCGGAAAAAGAGGAAGATGCTCAACCAAAATTTGGTCTTGACGGTAAGAATCAGGATATTACATATAAACCGGTTATAAGTAAAGGAAAAACCTTTGCCGACATCGCCGATTGCGAAGGGAAATCTGAAATCGAAGCTCTCGCGCAAAGGGGCATAATAAACGGAAAAACAGATGAAAGCTATGACCCTTATGCGACAATGACAAGAGCAGAATTTGCTACAATAGTAGTAAACGCCTTAGGACTTCCACAAAAGGACGGAATTGAGTTTACGGATGTAAAGGATGATGAGTGGTATGCTCAATTTATCAAAACTGCATATCACTACGGCATTGTAAAGGGAATTTCACAAAACGAGTTCAATCCGCAAGGCGTAATTACGCTTGAAGAGGCCGCTGTAATGGTAGAGCGAGCCGCAAAGCTTGGCGGTATTAAAACCGATATTGAACATAAGACAGAAAGTATTGAAAATATTGACCATATATCCGAGTGGGCTGTGTATTCTCTGGAATATTGCGTCAATGACGGGATTTTGGATAATGATGCAAATACTGTCAATCCCAAAAAGAATGTAACAAGAGAGGATATTGCAGTTATGCTGTATAAAATGTTGGGAAAGGCGAAGCTGATATGAATTTTATAAAAAAGTTCAGGGGCGCTTTTGTTGTAATAGGGATAACCGCCATAGTTCTGGCAATGAATTTTTATTATTCCAATCAACAAAAATCAGGATTGGAAGAGTATGTAAATGAACCTGTTTTTGAAGATGTCTCAGAGAAGACTGTAGACTATGCAGAAACTGAGACAGAAGAGAGTATAACACCTGCCAATACAGCTTCTTTGGAAATATTGGAACCAGACGCAAAGGTGAAAATTCAGGAAGAAGCGATTGAAAAGAATGCGCTTTCTTGTTCTCTTGCAGTAAGATGTAATACACTTTTAGATAATATGGATAGTATAGCTCCCGAAAAAATACATTTAATTCCTGAAAGCGGCTCGATTTTACCTGAAATTGAGATTGAGTTTTCAGAAGGCGAAAGTGCTTTTGATGTTTTGAAAAGAGAACTAATAAATCGTAATATACATTTTGAATTCACCCAAAATCCCATGTATGACAGTGCTTATATAGAGGGAATAGGCAATCTATATGAATTTGACGCAGGGGAACTTTCGGGGTGGATATATCGTGTAAATGGCGAAATCTTGTCAGTTGGATGTTCACAATACAAACTAAAAAACGGAGATAAAATTGAGTTCTTATACACTTGCAATATGGGAAAGGATTTATAAAATATCTCTATGGTTCGGCTTTCCCACGTCAGAGCAAAGTGCGTTTGACTCCGTTTTTGCCTTATGGCAAAAACATTCGTCCACTCCCTTGCTCTTCCTTCTCCCCAAAAAGCCAACAGCTTTTCGGGGACCCCAGAAGTGCTGATGGAGAAAGTTCGGATACTAACGCATCTGCTCCACCAAACAAAAACACACCCCAATTGATATGCACCCCAAAAGTTAGACACTTTTGGAGGTGCATGTTTTTTATGGCAAATTAGAGAAATGCTTGATGGTTTGTTTAAGAAACTTCCTGCTGATGCAAAGCCTTTGTTTCATTCTGACCA
>JAHAZB010000129.1 GCA_018384175.1 Eubacteriales bacterium | reverse complement strand
ACTAAATACTACGATTTTCGCTGTATATTCACAGCAAGAAAAGGAGAAAATACTATGAAAAAAAGCATTTTAGGTGCACTTATTCTGGTTGCAGTCTTTGTATTTGCGACAACTGCTTTTGCCGCAGACACCAATGTAACCGTTTCTGTTGACAGAAGAACAATTGATTTTGCAGACCAGCAGCCAATTGTTGAAAACGAACGTGTACTAGTTCCTCTTCGTGGCGTGTTCGAAGCAATGGGTGCAACAGTTCACTGGAATCAAGAACAGCAGAAGGTTACTGTCTTTTCACCGGATAACGTAAACCGTCTTGTTCTCACTCTTGGTTCAACCGAGTTTACAAGATTGACTTTCAAGAGTTTGTTTAGTGTAGAGTCTGAAAGCTTTACAAGCGAAGTGGCTCCTGTGGCAGTTAATGGCAGAACAATGGTTCCAATTTACCTCATCGCTGATTATATGTATAACGATGTTGAATGGATTCAGGAATCTAGGCACGTAAAGTTTACATCAAAGAACTTCCTCGCACTCATAAACAGCACTGAAGGCGGCGAAGATGTTCTTAACGCTTGTCTACCAAAAGTATCTATCAGCAGCGATGCTAAGGATATCAAGGTCGGAGACACAGTATCTGTCAAAGTCGATATATCAAATATGTCAATGCATTCTGCTATGAATTACTTTGGTGCATTTTTAACTGTGTATTATGATGATACAAGCTTTAAGTATGATAGCTACAAACTTTACAAAGATGGCGAAGAACTTGAGGTTGAAACTGTTGCAGATAACGGTTATTACCACAATGACTCAGTAAAGTTTACATATCTTCTCCCACCCAAACTCACGTCTGCTCCTACTGACGGAACTGTTTTGGAATTGTTCTTTACGGTTACAGACGAAAAGGGCGGAGCGTTTAAGCTTTCTGATCGTTATACATCACTCGGATATGATACCGCTGTAATCCTTTCAACAAAAGAAGATGTTCATATGCTTGAAAAGGCAAATCAGGTCTATATTGATACAACACCATTGGTTATCGGAAAATAATTTTAGGAGCTACATTTGAAATGATTAACAACCCTGTAAATCTGTACGTAGTTATTCCTTGTTATAACGAGGAGGCTGTACTCCCAGAAACAGCAAAAAGAATGATTCAACTTTTCAAAAGAATGAGAGAACAATCACTGATAGACAGTTTATCGCGAATTGTTTTTGTAGATGATGGTTCAAAGGACAAAACGTGGGAGCTTATCCGCGACCTTTCATATGAATATGATGAAATTTACGGCATTAAGCTTGCAGCAAATGCCGGTCATCAAAATGCTCTATTTGCCGGACTTATGACAGTAAAAAATTCTTGTGAATGTGTTGTTTCAATTGATGCAGACTTGCAGGACGATATCGAAGCTATTCCGGAAATGGTTAAAAAATATTCAGAAGGATGCGATGTTGTCTACGGTGTTCGTTCAAGCAGAGAAACAGACACCTTTTTCAAACGTACAACTGCACAGGTGTTTTATAAGCTAATGAGTGGATTAGGTGTAAAAATGGTGTACAATCATGCAGATTACAGACTTATGAGTGAACGTGCCCTTAACGCACTTTCAGAATTCAAAGAGGTAAATCTGTTCTTACGCGGAATTGTTCCTCTTGTAGGTTACAAATCCGATACTGTATATTATAACAGAGCTGAGCGTTTTGCAGGCAAATCAAAATATCCGTTGAAACGAATGATTTCTTTTGCATTAAATGCAATAACATCATTTTCTATAACACCAATAAGGATTATCAGTGCATTAGGCGGTATAGCTTGCATTATTGCTATTATAATGGCAATATATACACTTATACAAAAATTCACAGGCCATACTGACTCAGGTTGGGCTTCAATTATGATGTCTTTATGGTTTATAGGCGGAGTACAGCTTGTATCAATCGGCTTAATAGGAGAGTATATTGGAAAAATGTACAAAGAGGTCAAAGAAAGACCGAGATATATAATTGAAGAGGTACGATTCTGATGATATATGATATTGCAATTATTGGTGGCGGCGCAGCAGGACTTTCTGCAGCAATATATGCAGCTAGAGGCGGTATGAATACTGTTGTATTTGAAGGAACAGGTTTCGGTGGTCAGGTAAACTATACATCTGATGTAGACAACTATCTTGGTATTCCTTCTGTTAGCGGTCTTGACCTTGCTGCAAAAATGCACTCACACGCTAATATGTTCGACTGTAATTTTAAGTCTGAAAGTATTCGTGAAATTAAAGAAATTTCACATCCTGTCAAGAAACTAATAACCCGTAAAAACATTTACGAAGCAAAGACTATAATCTTTGCAACCGGTGCAAACCCACGAAAGCTTGGAGTTTTAGGCGAGGACGAGCTATCAGGGGCTGGTGTTTCCTACTGTGCAACATGTGATGGTGCTTTTTCTAAAGGAAAAACTGCTGTTGTAGTTGGCGGAGGTAACACAGCGTTTGAAGACGCTCTCTATCTTGCCGGAATTTGTACTAAGGTTTATATTATAAATCGTTCTGATAAATTCCGTGCTGCTAAACTTTTAGTTGATAAAGCAAATCTTAATCCTGTAATTGAAATTCTTACAAACCGTCGCATCGAGAAAATACAGGGCGATAGTTTTGTTAAATCTGTAATTACCTCAAACACCATCTCAGGTAAAATTGAGGTTCTGAATACAGACGCTGTTTACATCGCAATAGGAAGAATTCCTAATACCAGTTTGATCAAAGAGTACGTCAAGCTTTCAGAAGATGGTAGCATAGTATGCGACGAGCACATGAACACAAGCGTTTCAGGTGTTTATGCTGCAGGAGATGTAAGAAACACACCCTTAAGACAAATAGTTACAGCAGCATCAGATGGCGCTATTGCAGCCACTTCTGCAATATATTATATCAACTCATTATAAAATCCGAAAGGTACTTAACAAATGACTGCGATTATAAATGCAAATATTATGGCTGCCGACGGCAGTTTTGAGCAAGGACATATTGTTTTTGACGATAAGATTTTAAGTATAAACGGTCCAATTCCTGATAACTGTGATATAATTGACGCAAAAGGCGGTTATCTTACTCCTGGACTAATAGATGCTCATTGTCATCTTGGCATGGTTGGTGATTCTCAAGGTGCAGAAAGCGATGATGGTAACGAGGACTCAGAACCTATTATGCCTCACCTTCGAGCTATTGATGCAATTAACCCATTTGACCGTGGATTTGATGAGGCTCGACGTGCAGGTGTTACCTGTGTAGTTACCGGTCCGGGAAGTGCAAATCCTATTGGCGGACAATTTGCTGCCATTAAAACATCTGGAATATGTGTTGATGATATGATTGTAAAAGCACCTTGTGCTATCAAAATTGCGCTCGGCGAAAATCCTAAGATGATATATTCTGACAAGGATGAAGCTCCGCTTACAAGAATGGGAACTATGGCTCTCATAAGAGAAGCTCTATACAAAGCAAGGGATTATTCAAACTCACTAATTGCGGCTTCAGAAGACGGAGACAAGGTTGATTTTGATATTAAAAATGATGCTCTCCTCCCTCTTATTAGAAAAGAGATTCCTGCAAAAGTTCATGCGCACCGTGCAGATGATATTTGCAGTGCATTACGATTAGCAAAAGAGTTTGATATCAATGTTACAATAGAACACTGTACTGACGGAGAGGTTATTGCAGATATACTTTCTGCTAAGAATGTTCCTGTTATGTTAGGACCAACTCTTACAGACAGAAGCAAACCCGAGCTTAAGAGTCTTGGTTTTCCAATTTACAAAACACTTTCCGAAAAAGGCGTGAGTGTCGCCATCATAACAGACCACCCCGAAATTACCATTGGGAATTTAAGACTTATGGCACAGCTTGCTGTTAAGAATGGTATGAGCAGGGAAAAAGCATTACTTGCAATAACATCAAATTCTGCAAACAATTGCTGTATCAATGATAGAGTTGGTTTAATCAAGGAAGGACTTGATGCAGATTTCGCATTATTTGACTCCCCCCCACTCGATTTTATGTCAGAAAATGTACTTACTATAATAAACGGAAAAACAGTATATACCAAATAAAGAGCTACATAGCTCTTTATTTTTTTATAAAAAAATGCGATTTCCGCATAAGCGGAAATCGCAAAATTATTGCTTAAATAAGACGGGAATTATTCTACAATTTCAGATACGACACCTGAACCAACTGTTCTACCACCCTCACGGATAGCGAAACGAAGACCCTTCTCGATAGCGATAGGTGTGATAAGCTCAACAGACATCTTTACGTTGTCGCCAGGCATACACATCTCTGTGCCCTGCGGAAGCTCGATAACACCTGTAACGTCAGTTGTTCTGAAATAGAACTGAGGTCTGTAATTATTGAAGAACGGAGTATGACGGCCGCCTTCTTCCTTAGTAAGAACGTAAACCTCACCAGTGAACTTTGTATGCGGATGGATTGAACCAGGAGCAGCAAGAACCTGTCCACGCTCAATCTCTGTTCTCTGAACACCACGGAGAAGTGCACCAATGTTGTCGCCTGCTTCAGCATAGTCAAGAAGCTTTCTGAACATCTCGATACCTGTAACAACAACTTTTCTTGCTTCATCTGTAAGACCGACGATTTCAACTTCGTCTGAAAGCTTAAGCTGACCTCTCTCAACTCTACCTGTAGCAACTGTACCACGACCTGTGATTGAGAAGATATCCTCGATAGGCATCAAGAACGGAAGGTCTGCTTTTCTCTCCGGTGTAGGAATGTAAGCGTCTACTTCGTCCATAAGCTTAAGGATGCACTCATACTCAGGAGCATTAGGATCTGTTGATGTTGACTCAAGAACACCAAGAGCTGAACCTGTTACGATAGGTGTATCGTCACCAGGGAACTCATACTCATTAAGAAGTTCTCTGATTTCCATTTCAACGAGCTCAAGAAGCTCGGGGTCATCTACCTGGTCAGCCTTGTTCATAAATACTACGATGTAAGGAACGCCAACCTGACGTGAAAGAAGAATGTGCTCTCTTGTCTGAGGCATAGGACCATCAGCAGCTGAAACAACGAGGATAGCGCCGTCCATCTGAGCAGCACCTGTAATCATGTTCTTAACGTAGTCAGCATGTCCCGGGCAGTCAACGTGAGCATAGTGACGGTTATCTGTCTCATACTCAACGTGAGATGTAGAAATTGTAATACCTCTTTCTCTCTCTTCCGGAGCCTTGTCGATGTTGTCGTAAGCTGAGAATTCAGCATTACCCTTAAGAGAAAGTACCTTTGTGATTGCAGCAGTAAGGGTTGTCTTACCGTGGTCAACGTGACCGATTGTACCAATGTTTACATGGGGCTTATTTCTTTCAAATTTTGCCTTTGCCATTTTGAATTTCCTCCTTTATGTTTTGGATTATAACCAATTACTTTATATTTTACAATCTTTTACTATAAAAATCAAGTCTTTTTAAGAAATTTAATAAAATTATTTTAGTTATTCTTTGTACGATCATTTACAATCTTATCCTGGATCGACTTAGGTACTTCAGAATAGTGTGAAGGCTCCATAGTGTACTGACCGCGGCCCTGTGTTCTTGAACGAAGTTCAGTCGCATAACCAAACATCTCTGAAAGCGGAACCATAGCTGTAATTCTCTGTGCACCTGATAGAGCTTCCATCTTTTGAATCATACCGCGTCGTGAGTTAAGGTCGCCCATAACGTCTCCAAGGTATTCATCAGGCATAATAACATTTACAAGCATGATAGGCTCCTTGATAACAGGGTCAGCCTTCTTCATACCCTCTTTGAAAGCCATAGAAGCGGCAATCTTAAATGCCATTTCTGATGAGTCGACTTCGTGGTAAGAACCATCATAAAGTGTAACCTTTACGTCAACTACATTGTAGCCTGCAAGGATACCTGACTGCATAGCACCCTGTACACCTGCGTCTACTGCCGGAATGTACTCCTTAGGAATAGCACCGCCGACAACGGCATTAACAAATTCGTAACCCTTACCTTCCTCAAGCGGTTCCATCTTCATCAATACGTGTCCGTACTGACCCTTACCACCTGACTGACGTGCATACTTATGCTCAACGTCAACAGGCTTTCTGATAGCCTCTCTGTAAGAAACCTGAGGTTCACCTACGTTTGCCTCAACCTTAAACTCTCTGAGAAGACGGTCAACGATAATCTCAAGGTGAAGCTCACCCATACCTGCGATAATTGTCTGACCTGTTTCTTCGTCTGTATAAGTCTTGAATGTCGGGTCTTCTTCAGCAAGCTTTTGAAGTGCAAGACCCATCTTCTCCTGACCTGCCTTTGTCTTAGGCTCAATAGCAACACGGATAACCGGCTCGGGGAAGTTCATTGATTCGAGGATAATCGGGTGCTTCTCATCACAAAGAGTATCACCTGTAGTTGTGTTCTTAAGACCAACAGCAGCAGCGATATCACCTGAATATACTATATCAATATCTTCTCTGTGGTTAGCATGCATCTGGAGAATTCTTCCAAGACGCTCCTTATTCCCCTTGCAAGCATTAAGAACATAAGAACCTGCATTAATCGTTCCCGAATAAACACGGAAGAAGCAAATCTTACCAACAAACGGGTCTGTTGCAATCTTAAATGCAAGTGCAGCAAAAGGAGCATCGTCTGATGATGGTCTTTCCTCAACTTCGTCTGTATCGGGTACAACACCCTTGATATTAGCAATGTCAGTAGGCGCCGGCATATAGTCAACTATAGCATCAAGAAGTAGCTGAACACCCTTGTTTCTGTATGATGTACCGCAAGTCATCGGAACAATTTCATTAGCAATAGTAGCTTTTCTAAGAGCCTTTTTGAGCTCGTCGATCGAAATCTCCTCACCCTCGAGGTACTTCATCATAAGTTCTTCGTCAGTCTCGGCTATTGCCTCAACCATATTTGCTCTGTATTCTTCAGCCTTATCGAGCATATCTGCAGGAATATCCTCCTCGCGAACGTCATTACCCAAATCATCATAATAGACTTCAGCCTTCATAGTCATCAGGTCAACGATACCCTTAAATGTATCCTCTGCACCGATAGGAAGCTGAATGGGTACTCCGTTTGCTTTCAAACGCTCTTTTACCATATCAATAACATGGTAGAAATCAGCGCCAAGAATATCCATCTTGTTAACGTAAATCATTCTGGGTACGTTGTACTCATTAGCCTGACGCCATACAGTTTCAGACTGGGGTTCAACACCACCCTTAGCACACATTACTGTTACAGAACCGTCAAGTACACGAAGTGATCTTTGAACCTCAACAGTAAAGTCAACGTGTCCCGGTGTATCAATAATGTTGATTCTCTTACCTTTCCACTGACAGGTTGTAGCAGCAGATGTGATAGTGATACCACGCTCCTGCTCCTGAGCCATCCAGTCCATTGTACCTGCACCATCATGAGTCTCACCCATCTTGTGGATACGGCCGGTATAGTAAAGAATTCTCTCGGTAGTAGTGGTCTTACCTGCGTCGATATGAGCCATTATACCGATATTTCTTGTATTTTCCAAAGAAAATTCTCTTCCCATTTTCATTTCCTCCTTTCAGAATTGATAGAAATATTGTATAGTTGTTATTATCTGTATTTATGCAACGAAATTACCATCTGTAATGTGCAAAAGCCTTGTTAGCTTCAGCCATCTTATGAGTATCCTCGCGCTTTTTAACAGAACCGCCTGTGCCGTTTAATGCATCTAACAATTCGTTAGCGAGTCTTTCTTTCATGGTTTTCTCATTACGTTCACGAGAATATCTTGTGAGCCAACGAAGACCAAGTGTCTGACGTCTTTCAGGGCGAACCTCCATCGGCACCTGATAGGTAGCACCACCAACACGGCGAGCCTTTACCTCAAGTACAGGCATGATGTTATCAAGAGCCTCGCCAAATACCTCAAGCGCGTCTCTGCCGGTCTTTTCCTTGATGATTTCAAAAGCATCATACACTATCTTCTGTGCAACACCCTTCTTACCGTCAAGCATAATGTTGTTGATAAGCTTTGTTACAACAACGCTGTTGTAGATAGGATCTGCAAGAACTTCTCTCTTAGCAATATAACCTTTTCTTGACATAGTTTCTTCCCTCCTTCATAAATTTGACACCTTCTTGTCGAAGGTTATGAGTATCATAGGTACTCTGAGCTTAATCTTTCAAAGCTCCGTTTTATGCACAAGGTTATATGCTTATTTATATTAAAGAATATAACCGAAATGCACATTTTGAGAAAAATTACTTCTTCTCAGCCTTAGGCTTCTTGGCGCCGTACTTAGAACGCGACTGCATTCTGTTAGCAACACCCTGAGCATCGAGTGTACCACGGATAATGTGGTATCTTGTACCAGGCAAATCCTTAACTCTTCCGCCCCTGATAAGAACAACGCTATGCTCCTGCAGGTTATGGCCGATACCCGGAATGTAAGCAGTTACTTCTATACCGTTTGTAAGTCTTACTCTGGCAATCTTTCTAAGAGCTGAGTTCGGCTTCTTCGGTGTAGCTGTTCTTACAGCGGTGCATACGCCTCTCTTCTGCGGTGAGCTGTGGTCATTTGTCTTCTTCTTAAGAGAATTAAGACTCTTTTGAAGAGCAGGTGCAGTTGACTTTCTTACTGCAGTCTCTCTGCCCTTTCTTACCAACTGATTAAATGTAGGCATATCGGAAAATCCTCCTTCTTTAAAAATATTTATCAAAACTCCTTTTGGGAGAATGATACAAGCTTAAATTTTTCGAACTGCGGCACAGGATGCCTTAACATCAATACCGCACATTTTCCCAAGCTCCATCATTGTCGGAACAAATACGAGCTTGTCCCCGGCGATATTTTTGATTTCTTCGGCTATCCGCTCGGGCGCATCCTTTGCAAGATAAACCTTTTCTGCACCGGATAAAACGACTTTTCTCGTTTCTTTAAGCCCGACCGCTAATCTGACTCTATCGTTTTCGGTAAACATTTTTTACCTCCTCCAGTCCACATTATTAGCCCAGCCTATTGATTATACCAAATATGTACTCCTCTTGTCAAGATATTTTATGCATTTTTTTATAAAATTTGCATATTTTTATATATCGCACAAAAATACTGTGTCCGACTCAATCAGACACAGCACTTTTACTATCTATTTATTACAACGTGGTTAAAAGTCGGAACAACAGCTCTTAGTTTATCAACAACAGCATCACTGTCATTACCATCAGCAGTAGCAATCAAATCTTCAAGTAGCGGAACAAACGCATCCGACTCAATTTCTATCTGCTTTCCGATAAATATTTTTTTATTCTCTGTCTTTTTCAATCCTTCTTCATCCATCAGAAGCTCTTCGAAAAGCTTTTCACCAGGACGAAGCCCTGAAAACTTAATGTCTATATCAACATATGGCTCCTTGCCGTGCAAGCGTATCAGATTTTCTGCCAAAGACAAAATCTTTACCGGCTCACCCATATCAAGAACAAAAATCTCACCACCACGTGCCATCGCACCTGCTTGTAAAATCAGGTTAACCGCTTCAGGTATTGTCATAAAATATCTTATAATATCAGGGTGTGTAACAGTAATAGGCCCACCTTCCGAAATTTGTCTCTCAAAAAGAGGTATTACTGAACCGTTAGAGCCAAGCACATTACCAAATCTCACAGCAACATATTCTGTATTTGTCTTTTGCTGAGAAAAATACTGTACAATCATTTCGCAGCATCTTTTAGTTGCACCCATAACATTCGTTGGATTTACCGCTTTATCGGTTGACACAAGAACGAACTTGGATACACCAAATTCTTTAGCAAGCATCGCGCAATTATATGTTCCACGAATATTGTTCTTTATTGCTTCCTCAGGGTCATTTTCCATCAAAGGCACATGTTTATGAGCTGCCGCATGGAATACAATATCAGGTTTTATCTCTGCAAATATTTTTCGCATCTTGTCAACATCGCGAACAGATGCAATATGTACATCAAGATTTAGTTTTCTGCTATATTTTATCCATAACTCCTGTTGAATATCATATGCATTATTTTCGTATATATCAACAATGACAAGCTTTTCAGGGTTATATGCAGCAATCTGTCGACAAAGCTCTGAGCCGATGGAACCTCCTCCACCTGTTACCATACAAACTTTTTCAGAAATCAGCTTCTTGCTGTTTTCACATGTCATTGTTACAACATCTCTGCCAAGAAGGTCTTCTATGTTAATCTTGCGTGCTTGACCAAGCAAATCACAGTCTGACAAAAGCTCATGCACATACGGAACATTCTTAACCTCGCACACGGTCTCCGAACAGATAGACAGAATTCTCTTTCTATCCTCACTGCCAACCGACGGAATTGCTATAACAATAATATCAATTTTCTTTTCTTCCGCATATCTCGGAATTTCTTTTGTAGAGCCTATAACAGGAATACCCATAATGCTTCTGCCGTGTTTCGACTCGTCATCATCTACAATAGCAATAGGACGATATGGTGAACCATCACCTGTTTTCATTTCAGAAATAATCTTATTTCCTGCATCACCAGCACCGACAATCAAAGTACGTTTACCTTCATCATGCACACCGCCTGTTCTTAATAGTCTATACAAGTAGCTATAACATACACGAGTCATTATAACACCAATAATTGACGCAAGCGCTGTCAAAACAACAATTATATCAGACACTATGAAACGGAAAATTAAAACCGTTATATAAAACAGTACCGTACCTGAAATGACACCAATACAACAGCCAATAAAGTCGGCAACAACCGCATAGCGCCATATATTGTCATAAACCCTCATAAACCACAGACAAACCAACATATATGCCATCAACAAAAAGTAAGCACCAGACATCTCTTTTATTGGCACATTTATGTCCATAATGACATTTGTTACAAAGAAAGCAAGTATAGTGGCGATTATAATTGTCGCAAAATCCACACACAACAATATCAGCTTTCTTCTTCTGCGGATAAAATTAAGCAAGTTATTCCCCTCCCTAATTTATGATTATCTCATCTGTTAATTCTTTTCCAGTTTTAGCGTTGATATCAAACATTTTGACAAGCTTCGAGCTTATAAAATTTTCCATAAATACAAGCGGGTATGCGACAACAGAAACCACAATTCCCCAATACAAATCAATCACGGAATGTTGTTTTATAAAAACGGTAGATACACAGATGAGAACAGCCGCAATGACATACACAACTTTAATTGGAACACTCTTAATAATTTCACTTTTGATTGCTGCAAACATAACAGCTAACGAACCTATTACGTGCAACGATGGACATACATTTGTGTTTGTATCATATCCATAAAGCCATCTTATGACATCAAACAGAAAGCCTTCCTCTGTAACCTCAGGTCTTAGTAGCTGACTTGTAGGATATACAGCATACACAACCAATGTTATTGAATAAGAAATAATTACAAACCACATATATTT
>JAHAZB010000038.1 GCA_018384175.1 Eubacteriales bacterium | reverse complement strand
ATAATAAGTATACACCATATATGAAAAATAGTCAATGTTAAAAACGGTATAAAATGGATACGTGCCGAAAATAATACCGAGAAGGGAGGCTGTTGGAAGTGATTGATATAATATTAAAGTTCTTTTTGTATTCCGTACTTGGTAATGTGCTGGAGGTTGTATGGAATATAATAATCAACAAGCAAATAAAAAGCCGCAGGATGCTATTGAATTTACCGATGTGTCCGGTGTACGGCTTTGGAGGAGTAGCTATGTCTGCTCTGATGACAGGTTTTTGTGATAATCCTTTGATAGTATTTTCGGTTGGAGCGCTTCTTGCAAGTGCAGTTGAGCTTTTATACTATCTTTTGTGTCTTGCTGTTTTTGGTGTTAGGGTGTGGGATTATAGCGAAAATAGAGCAAATCTTATGGGCGGAGTATGTGGTGAATATACGCTATGGTGGGGATTGCTGTCTGTTGCGGTGATGTTGATACTTGACCCGATTGTAAGCGACATCATTTCAGATATATCATCGTATGGTAAAACGATAAGCGTTGTTTTTCTGTCGTTTGTTACTTTTGTTGATGTCAAAGAAACTTGTAAGCTGCTGTATGGATACAAAATTGGTAAGGTAGCACAGCTTCCTGACTGTTTCTGGTATATGAAAAACTATGACTAAATTGAAAACTTTGTAATTTGATATTGATTTTTCTCCTGAAAAGTGTTATAGTATTAAAATAGTAATTTATCACTTATAGTGAGGGAGGAAAACTAATAATGAGCGAAAGACAGGCAAAGAAGCAAAGAAAGGTACAGCCACAGGAAAAAGTTAAGGCTGCAAAAAAGTCAGCAACAGGATTTAATGTATTTCTTGCGTTGATTATAGTAGCAGCAATTGTAATTGGTGGCTATGTTATTTATAATCAGTACAAGATAAAGAATCCGTCTATGGATCCGGAGACTGTTTCAGACAGAGCAAAGTCAGAGGGGATTTCTGTTGAAGAGTTTGAGGCTAAGTACGGAATTGACACAGTTGAAGAAGTAGACGGTGATACAGAAATGACTGTTGCATCAGGCTATATGTCATTGGAAAAGTACGCAGAGTTTGAGGGCAAAACTGTTGATGAGCTTAAGGCTGAATTCGGCTTCTCGGATGACGTAACAAACGATATGATGATGAAGGAGGCTCAGGAGTATATTCCTATGTCAAAGGCAGCAGAGTCTATGGGTGTAGACTATGCTTCATTGATGCAGATGTATGGCTTGACAGAGGAAGAAGTTCCGCAGGATATGCTCTTTAAGGATGCAAAACCGATTCTTGAAGCAGCACAGCAGAAGCTGATTGCAGAATCACAGGCATCAGAAGAAGCACCTGCTGAGGCTGAGTAATCTGTATGGAAAATAAAGAAAAACGAAGTGTAATGTATACCGTGGGTGAGGAAATATTCAATTCTGTATCTCACGGGGTAGGAGTCCTGTTATCTGTTGCAGCGTTGGTGCTTTTGATAATATTTGCGGCTATCTATTCGGATGGCTATGGACTTGCCAGTGCACTTGTGTATGGAACATCCCTGATACTTCTGTACACAATGTCGATGGTATATCACATTGTACAGAACGAAAAGGGTAAAAAGGTTTTAAGAATATTCGACCATTGCTCGATATTCATTTTGATAGCAGGAACATATACACCGTATCTTTTAGGACCATTAAGAGGAAAGCTCGGATGGACAATATTCGGTATAATATGGGGTGTTACTGTTATCGGTATCCTGTTAAATGCCATAAGTCTTGAAAAATTCAAAGTTATATCACTTATCTGTTATGTACTTATGGGATGGGGGATAGTACTTTCAATAAAGCCATTAGCACAAAATCTTCCGGCCGGCGGATTGTGGCTTCTGGTAGCAGGCGGTCTGGTATATACCGTCGGAATTATATTTTATGTAATGAAAAAATATAGATATATGCATTCGGTATGGCATTTGTTCGTACTTGCAGGAAGTATATTTCATTATTTTTCAATATTATTGTTCGTGCTAAAATAAGCCGTACAAAAGAATGATAAAAGGAGAGTATATTTTATGAACGAGAATAATTATCCAAACATTGATGGTGAGGAAAACTTGACTCCGGTTGAGGAAACCGTAGAGGAAGTAGTAGAGGAAGAAGTTATCGAGGAATCAGTAGAAGAAGATGCAGCTGAGGAGATTCTTGAAGCTGGAGAAGATGTAGTTGAAGAAGTATTTGACGAAGCTTTTGAAGGTGAAGATATTCCTGGTGATGCTGAACAGATAGTTGATTTTGCAGAGGAAGTTAAGACAAAGGGCGGTGCCGGAAAGGTTGTAGCAATCGTTGTGGTTGTTGTGGCAATTCTTGCTGCTGCAGGCTTTGGTGTGTTTAAGTATCTGACAAGAAATCCATACAATGAAATGGGATATGTCAACACAAGTGGCAGAACGATTGAAGATGTTGCAATAGCTGCCGGTGTAACTCTTGACGAGTTCCTTGCAGAGTACGGTTTGCCGGCTGATATGCCAGCAGATACAGAGGAGTCTGCTGCATACTACAACATTCCTACTTCAAAGATTGCAGGAATGTATGGTATGGATATGGCAACACTTAAGGAGATGCTCGGACTTGGCGACGATGTAACAGAGAATACTCCGTGGGGTGAAGCTGAGGGTAAATCTCCGATTGGCAAGTATATCGGAGAAGCTAATCTTGAACAATTCAAGGAAATGTATGGCTTTGGTGAGGAAATCACAGCAGAAACAACATGGGGCGAAATAAGAAACATAGTTGCTGAGAAGGATATGGAAGCTCAGAAGCAGGCAGAGGAAGAAGCAAAGAAGGCGGCAGAGGATGCTGCTTCCGATGAAACTGCAGAAGATGCTGCGGCAGAAGATGCTGCGGCAGAAGGTGAAGTTGCACCTGAAGGTGATGCAGAGACAGAAGCCACAGAGGGTGATGCTGCAGAGGAAGTTCCTGCTGAATAAAGTATAGTTAATTATGAAGATGGATTTTACATAATCCATCTTCTGTTTTTATCAAGGAGAGGTTATATGACAGCAATAATAGACTATGGTGCGGGAAATCTGCATAGTGTGCAAAATGCGCTTGATTTACTGGGAGAGAAGTCGGTTGTTACGGGAGAACGTGATGTTATTATGTCAGCCGACAGGGTTATTTTACCTGGTGTTGGAGCATTTGGTGATGCGATGGAGAGACTTAATCAAACCGGACTTGCAGATGTTGTACGTGAAGTTGCAAAGAGCGGTAAGCCGCTTTTGGGTATATGCCTTGGATTGCAGCTTATGTTTGAGTCAAGCGAAGAAAATCCTGGAGTTGAAGGATTGGGATTATTTAAGGGTAAGTGTGTAAAAATTTCGGAAACAGGACTTAAAATTCCGCATATGGGCTGGAATGATATTAAAGTCAGAGAGAACAGTTATCTCTTGAAAGGTCTTGGTAAAGAACCATATGTGTATTTTGTTCATTCTTATTACATACAGCCTGACGAAGATGTTGTAAGTGCATACACAGAATATGGTGCAAAGCTTGCCGTTGCTGTTGAAAAAGACAATGTCGCTGCAGTACAGTTTCATCCTGAAAAGAGCAGTGATATTGGAATGAAGATACTTAAGAACTTTATTGAGAGGGAGGCAATATAATGTACGCAAAAAGAATTATACCTTGCCTTGATGTAAAGGACGGACGAGTTGTTAAGGGCGTGAATTTTGTAAATCTGATTGATGCCGGCGACCCTGTTGAATGTGCAAAGGTTTACGATAAAGCCGGTGCGGATGAGCTTGTATTTCTTGATATAACAGCATCCAGCGACGGTAGAAATACTGTTGTGGATATGGTGAATAGAGTAGCTAAGGAAGTATTCATTCCGTTTACGGTAGGTGGTGGAATAAGAACTGTTGAAGATTTCAGAGAAATCTTAAATGCCGGTGCAGATAAGGTTGCTGTAAATTCAGCAGCTATAAAACGTCCCGAACTGATTGCAGAGGCAGCCAAAAGGTTTGGCAGTCAGTGCGTTGTTCTCGCAATTGATGCGAAAAGAAAAGCGGATAACAGCGGTTGGGAAGTTTACTTAAACGGCGGCAGAGTCAATACCGGAATAGATGCACTCGAATGGGCAAAAAGGGGAGAAGAGCTTGGTGCAGGAGAGATACTGCTTACAAGTATGGACTGCGACGGTACTAAAGCCGGCTATGACCTTGAGCTTACGCGTGCAGTGTCAGAGAATGCTTCAATACCGGTTATAGCATCCGGCGGAGCAGGAACAATGGAGCATTTCTATGATGCGTTTTCAGAGGGTGCAGCTGATGCTGTACTTGCGGCAAGCTTGTTTCATTTCAGAGAAATTGAGATTATTGACCTTAAAAAATATCTCCGAGAAAAAAATATAAGTGTCAGGATATAATTTGTGTATAATTTTGAAATAAGGTGGGATAATTAGAGTATAGCGATAAGCTTTCGGGCAGGTCGCTATCATATACCCTTTTATCATATATACCACCACCCGGAAGAAGAACGGCAGTATCGTTTAATACGAAACTGCCGTTCTTTCGTTATTTTTGATTTATTTAATTGAGAATTTAACGGACCGTCGGGGACTCCGGTCCCTACGGGATAGATTTGTGATTGACTTGCTTGATTGCCACGATTTTCGGGAAAAGAGCCAGAAAACAATGGAGATGCTCAAGAGTGTAGGGACCGGCCTCCCAGACGGTCTATGTTGTAAAAATTACTTTTATGGCAGAAGCATAGACCGCTCAACTGGTTGACGGTTCTTTGATTTTGACAAGTATATATACTTTTGACAACAAAAGTAACGAAAATATTTGGAGAGAGTACACAACTATTACGTATGAAAAAAACGATGAACGAAATTCGTTCACCGTTTACTTATATATACTTATTTATTCCAAGCGTAGAACTCTCTGATTGTCTTACCAACCTGCTCAAGCTGATGCTCTGAGCCGATTCTTCTGCAAGCATTGAAGTGTGAACGACCATTCTTGTTCTCTGCAATCCACTTGCTTGCGAATGTACCGTCCTGAATTTCTGCAAGGACCTTCTTCATTTCCTTCTTTGTTTCATCTGTGATGAGGCGCTTTCCTGTTTCGTAATCACCGAACTCAGCTGTATCGGAGATTGAGTATCTCATCTTTGAGAAACCACCCTCGTAGATAAGGTCAACGATAAGCTTCATCTCGTGGATACACTCGAAGTATGCGTTTCTTGGGTCATAACCTGCCTCAACAAGTGTCTCAAAGCCTGCCTGCATCAAAGCTGTTACACCACCGCAGAGAACTGCCTGCTCGCCAAAGAGGTCTGTTTCTGTCTCGCACTGGAATGTTGTCTCAAGAACTGCCGCTCTTGCACCACCGATACCTGCAGCATACGCAAGGCCGTTTTCAAGTGCTTTACCTGATGCATCCTGATGGATAGCGATAAGACAGGGAACACCCTTGCCTGCTACATACTCTGAACGTACAGTGTGGCCCGGTCCCTTAGGAGCAACCATAATTACGTCAATGTTTGCAGGAGGCTTAATCTGACCGAAGTGGATGTTAAAGCCGTGTGCAAATGCAAGTGTTTTGCCCTCTGTGAGGTTTGGAGCGATTTCTGATTTATAAACGTCAGCCTGACGCTCGTCGGGAATAAGAATCATAACGAGGTCTGCTGCCTTTGTAGCGTCTGCAACGTTCATAACCTTAAGACCGTACTCCTCAGCCTTTGCCTTTGACTTTGAACCCTCGTAAAGACCAACGATTACGTTAACTCCGCTGTCCTTAAGGTTCATTGCGTGTGCGTGGCCCTGGCTTCCGAAGCCAATAATTGCAACGGTCTTGCCGTTTAATAGACCGAGATTACAGTCCTGTTCGTAATAGATGTGTGCCATGATAAAAAACTTCCTTTCGTTTATTAAATATAAATTTTATGCTTTTAGTGCGTTTGTGCCTCTTTCCAAGGCAATCATTCCGGTCATTGCAGTTTCCTCAATGCCGTAGGGCTGGAGCATTTCCATAAATGCGTTTATCTTTGACTCATCACCGGTAAGTTCTGCCGTCAGAGTGGTTTGCGAGACGTCGACAATCTTCGCTCTGAAAATGTCAGCTATCTGGATTACGTCGGTGCGGTTTTTAGGCGAAATCTTAACTTTAATCAGTAAAAGACCTCTTTTTACAAGCTCGTCGCTTTTGGATACTTTAATTTTGATAACATCCACAAGCTTATTAAGCTGTTTTGAAATCTGCTCGACAATAAGCTTATCTCCGATAACCTCTATTGTTATTCTTGAAACACCTTCTATGTTGGTAACACCAACCGCAAGGGAGTGGATGTTAAAGCCTCGACGTGAGAACAAGCCTACAACCTTGGCAAGAACACCGGAGTTATCTTCAACAAGAACGGAAAGAATGTATCTTGATTCCATCTTATTCTCCCTCCTTCGGTAAACAGTGCATATTCAATGAACCGCCTGTTGGTTCATACGGGTCAACCTCGACTACAAGCATAAAGCTCTTGTCGTCTGCAAAAAGTGCATCAAGCCCTTTTTCGATTTCAGAATTTTCAGCAATTTTCATTGATGGTATGCCGTAAGCCTCTGCAAGCTTGCAGAAATCAGGACTTCCGTCAAGGTGTACCGCCTGATAGTTTGCTTTATAAAGAAGGAACTGATGCTCGTGTACCATTCCAAGACGGTGATTCTGAAGAATTATCATCTTTACAGGTATATCCCACTGACACATTGTTCCAAGCTCAGGCAAGTCCATCTGGAAACTACCGTCGCCCATTACGGCGATTACAGTATCCTTGGTTGCGACTGATGCTCCGATTGCGGCAGGGAGACCGTAACCCATTGTACCAAAGCCTGCTGATGTTATAAAGTGATGAGGCTCTGCAAAGTTGTAGTGGTTGGAAACCCAAATCTGATTTTGACCAACTTCTGTTGATACATAGGCATCTGAGCCGGCTTTTTTGCTAAGACACTCAATGAAGTATCTTGGATTGACAAAGCCGTTATCTTCGCTTGATTCGGTTATCGACCAGTCGGAACGGATTTTGTTTACATACTCTGTCCATTCTTCAGGTACTTTGTAGTCTGAAAGGAGCTTGTTAAGCTGCTTTAATACATCTTTAATATCTCCAACAACAGGGATGTCGGGTATGACATTCTTACCGATTTCTGCAGGATCAATATCGATGTGTATAATCTTTGTTCTGCTTTCAAGACCTGCCGCGTTTGCAACTGAACGGTCGCCAAGTCTTGAGCCTAAGATAACAAGCAGGTCGGAATGGTTAAGTGTCATATTTGCAATCTTGATTCCGTGAGAACCAATCATACCGAAATATGAATCGTGTTCTTTCGCAATTGCTCCGATACCGGTCATTGTTGAAACAACAGGAATACCGGTTGACTTAACAAATGTACGTAGCTCTTTTGTTGCATCAGAAATGACTGTGCCACCGCCTGCTAAAATCACCGGTTTTTTGGCTAATTTGATAGCCTCGGCGACCTTCTTAACCTGCATTTCGTGTGCTTTTCCCATACCAATCGGCTTGTAACCACGGATTGAAATGGGTTTCTTTTCTTCTTCGGGATAATCATATTCGGTTTTGAGCAAATCCATAGGAATGTCGATCAAAACCGGCCCCGGTCTGCCTGTGCTTGCAATGTAGAATGCTTCGTTAATGATTCTCGGCAGGTCGAGCCCGTCTCTTACGAGATAGTTATGCTTTGTGAATGGGTGGGTTGCACCGGTAATGTCAACCTCCTGAAAAGCATCTCGTCCCAAAAGCGAAGATTTAACCTGACCTGTAATTGCAATCATCGGAACAGAGTCCATATAGGCTGTGGCAATACCTGTTATCAGGTTTGTTGCTCCCGGCCCTGAAGTGGCAGTGCAAACGCCGGGTTTCTTTGTAACCCTTGCAAAGCCTGATGCCATATGAGCAGCGCCCTGTTCGTTTCTTACCAGAATGTGCTTAATGGACGAGCCGGGAAATTTGTCAATAATTGGACAGTTGGCTGCACCCGGATATCCGAAAACGGTAGTAACGCCGTTCTCTTCAAGGGTTTTGACAACCATTTCTGCACCGGTCATCTTCAAATCTTTCTCCTCCTTATATATAATGGTATTACTGCCTGCGTGTTTTGTGTGTAGCAGGCAATGCCCTCTTGATTGTATTCGATGGCATTCAAGCCGTAATTTTGTGTAATGTACGGCTAATTATAAATCAACACACTATATTGTATCAATCATAGTTGTCAATGTCAAGAGAACATTTGTTATAT
>JAHAZB010000037.1 GCA_018384175.1 Eubacteriales bacterium | reverse complement strand
ATAATAATACGGAATATGATTAACAGTATAAAATGAGAAAGGAATTTTATCATGAACTACAAACTGAGCGATATTATCCACAAGTTTGCAATCGATGCAGATATTTCCCCTTATGGAAACGGTCATATCAATGATACCTACATAGCTGAGAGCAATCCAAGGTATATTATGCAGAAAATCAACAGTAATGTTTTTAAGAATCCATATGAGGTAATGGAAAATATAGTGAACGTTACTGAGCATCTTAAGCAGAAAATCGCGGAAAATGGCGGAGACACTAGTCGTGAAACATTGAGAGTAATTAAAACAATAGATGGCGACACTCTCTATCTTGCCGAAGATGGCAACTATTTCAGAATGTATAATTATATTGAGAACGCCACAAGTTATGATGCTGTTGAAAATCCACAACAGTTTACAGAAGCCGCACGTGCATTTGGAAAGTTCCAGAATATGCTTGCTGACTTTCCTGCAGACAAGCTTCACGAAACTATACCCAATTTCCACGACACCAGAAAACGTTTCGAGAATTTGAAGAAAGCTATTGCCGAGGACAAGATGGGCAGACTTGAGTCTGTAAAGGCAGAAGTGGAATTTGCACTTGCACACGAGGCGGAGGTTGGTACAATTGTTGATGCAATCGCCGATGGCAGTGTTCCCCTCCGTGTAACACACAATGATACAAAGCTTAACAACGTTATGCTTGACAATGTTACAGGCGAGGGTGTTTGCGTTATAGACCTTGATACAGTTATGCCCGGTTCACTTCTTTACGATTATGGCGATGCTCTCCGTTTCGGTGCATCAACAGGTGCAGAGGACGAGACAGACCTTTCCAAAATCAATTTCAGCTTAGAGTTGTTTGAAGCATTCACTAAGGGCTTCTTAGGCGAGGTAGGCTCAAAGCTTACTCCAAGAGAGCGCGAGCTTCTTCCGTTCGGAGCTAAAATTATGACTTTCGAATGTGGAATTCGATTCCTCACAGACTACTTAGAGGGAGATACATATTTCAAAATCCATCGCGAGCATCACAACCTTGACAGATGCCGCACACAGTTTAAGCTTGTCGCTGATATGGAAGCTAAAGCTGAGGAAATGCAGAAGATAGTAGCAAAATACTAATATACATACCGGAGGAATATGACAATGAGAGTAATTATTTGCGAAAACTACGAAGAAATTTCAAAAAAAGCTGCAGACATAGTTGCAAGTCAGGTAATCTTAAAGCCCGACTGTGTATTAGGCCTTGCAACAGGTTCTACACCTATCGGTCTTTATGATAATCTTGTTGAAAAGAACAAGAACGGAGAGATAGACTTTTCAAATGTTACAACCTTCAACCTTGACGAGTATTATCCCTTAGCTCCTGACAATGACCAGAGCTACCGTTATTTTATGAACACCCATCTTTTTGACAGAATAAATATTGACAAAGCTCGTACTCATGTTCCCAACGGTCTTGCAGCAGACCCAGAAGCAGAAGGTAAGGCATATGACGAAATGATTGCTGCTCACGGAGGCATTGACCTTCAGGTGCTCGGTATCGGTCAAAACGGTCATATTGCATTTAACGAGCCTGACGATAACTTAGTTGCTGGTACACACCTTACAGGTCTTACAGAGAACACAATCGAGGCAAACTCACGTTTCTTCGAGTCAATCGACGATGTTCCCCGTAAGGCTCTCACAATGGGTATGGGAAGCATTATGAAGGCAAGAAAGATTATTCTTCTTGCAAACGGCAAGTCAAAGGCTGCGGTTATTAAGGAAATGATGAACGATAACGTTACAACTTCAATTCCTGCAACACTTCTTAAGTGCCATCCCGATGTTATAATCCTCTGCGACAAAGAAGCAGCAGGTATGTAATATGAAAATACGTTTAACATAATAGCAATTGTTACATCCTCTCAGGCAATTATCCTGAGAGGATGTTATAACAGGAAAGGATTTTTCATATGACTTTAGAAATGATATTCTGCGCATTTGCCCTGTTAGGTGCAATTGACAAAATAACAGGCAACCACCTAAAGCTTGGCGATGAATTTGAAAAGGGTGTTTTAACTATCGGTCAGCTTGTTCTTGCGATGGTTGGTATGATTGTAATTTCACCGACACTCGCAAAAGGAATTACGATAGTATTTAAGCCAGTTGCTGAATTTCTTAAAATGGACATATCCATTTTAAGTATATTCTTTGCAAACGACGCAGGCGGAGCAGTAATCGCACGTGAGCTTTCCGATTCTATGCTGTGGTCAAGCTATAATGGCTTGATAGTCTGCTCTATGTTCGGTGCAATGATTTGTCTTATTCCTATGGCTTTAAGGCTTGTTGACAAAAAATACCACGATGACGTTTTAAGCGGACTACTCTGTGGAACGGCAACAATTCCTGTTGGTTGTATTGTTGGCGGTCTTATGATGGGATGCCCGATAGGCGCTCTTCTTTATAACTCACTCCCGCTCATTATTCTGTCTGCTATTGCTTGTGTTGGTCTTGCACTTAACCCCGAGCTTTGCAGAAAGATATTCAATGTAATCGGCACTATTCTTTCAATACTCCTCACTTTCGGTCTTGGAGTAGGAATACTACATATGCTTACAGGGATTTCCATTTTGCCCGAGATAACACCACTTAGCGATGCTTTTGAAACAATTTTGTATATTGCAGTTATTCTCTGCGGAATATTCCCGCTTCTGGCAATAGTTTCAAAGCTGTTTAACAAGCTGTTCGGAAAGATTGGTAAGCTTATTAACATAAACGAAAGCTCGGTATTTGGTCTTATAACCACACTTGCAAACTGTATTCCTATGTTTGACTATTTCCCGAAAATGGACAAAAAGGGCAGAATTATGAATACTGCATTTGCAGTTTCTGCAGCATATCTTCTTGGCGACCACCTTGCCTTCACACTTGCATTTGACGGTACATATCTTACACCAATGATTGTTGGCAAGCTTGTAAGTGGTATCTCGGCACTTGTTGTAGCTAATATGCTTTATAACCGCAGCGAAAAGAAAGAAAAAGAATTAGCAAATGTCTGATTTCATTAAAACTCTCGCAAAAAAGCGGGAGTTTTCTTTGTTCTACAACAAATTTGTGAAAATTGTTGTGATACAATTGATGGGTGACAAATAAAAAGGAAAATGAACTCCAAATATGATATAATGTTTAACGACCAAGAAAAACATTAGTCAAAGGAGTCATTTTCCATGAATATTTTAACATCAAAT
>JAHAZB010000110.1 GCA_018384175.1 Eubacteriales bacterium | reverse complement strand
ATATATAACTATAAAAATAAATGGGAGCAATTTTTAACACCTGAAATTGTATCTATGCTTACACAAATTCACGAATTCAAAGGAAAACAGAATTTGTTTTTTGAATCAAGTGCAGATGCACTTACACATCTTGTTGAAATTGCTAAAATACAGAGTACAGAAGCCTCTAATAAAATTGAGGGTATATATACATCTGATGAAAGAATTAAAAAACTTGCTTTGGCTAAAACGAGCCCCAAAAACAGAGCTGAAGCAGAAATTGCAGGATATAGAGACGTTTTGAATACAATCCACTCTAATCATGATGGTATTCCACTCAAGCCTAATATTATATTGCAACTTCACAGAGATTTATACAGATTTAATACTGTAACTTATGGCGGTCAATACAAGAATGTGGACAATGTTATAGCTGAAGAGGACGAAAGCGGAAATAAGTTTGTTCGATTCCAGCCAATAGAAGCATGGGAAGTTCCTGAGAGTATGGAAAATCTTTGCTCGGCATTTAACGAGGCTATTGCATTAGAAGCAATTAATCCGCTTCTTGCAATCCCGATGTTTATACTTGATTTTTTGTGTATACATCCGTTTAATGATGGAAACGGAAGAATGTCAAGACTTCTTACACTTTTATTACTTTATCGTAGTGGGTATATTGTCGGAAAATATATCAGTATTGAAAAAATGATTGAAACAACAAAAGATAGCTATTATGATGCCTTGCAAAAGAGTTCATTAGGATGGCACGATAATAATAACGATTATGCTCCGTTTGTAAAATATATGCTTTCTGTTATTCTGGCGGCGTATAGAGAGTTTGCATCCCGTGTGCAGATTATGATTGAAAGCAAGCTTTCCAAACCTGAAAGAGTTGCAAAAATAATCGAAGATACACTTGGAAAAGTAACAAAGCAGGATATTTTGGACAAATGCCCTGATATAAGTGAAACAACGGTGCAGAGAACATTGGCGGATTTATTAAAAAAGCATAAAATTATTAAAATCAGTGGAGGAAGATATACTTCATACACTTGGAACAGAGAGGACGAATGACAGATGATTACAGGAGAGCTTAAAAATAAAATAGATGGTCTATGGGATATATTTGCATCAGGAGGACTTGTAAATCCTCTTGATGTAATTGAACAAATTACATATCTTATGTTTATTCATGACCTTGACGATACGGATAATCTTCGTGCAAAAGAAAGTGCTATGCTCGGTCTTCCGCATAAAAGTATATTTGCAGATGAAGTTACAATCGGAGAACGCAGTGTTGACGGTCATCAATTAAAATGGTCAACATTCCGTGACTTCCCTGCAGGTAAAATGTATACCATTATGCAAGAATGGGTGTTTCCATTTATCAAGAATTTGCACGCAGATAAAGATAGTGCATACTCCAAGTATATGGATGATGCAATCTTTAAGATTCCTACACCTCTTTTGCTTGATAAGGTGGTTACAAGTCTTGATGATATTTATGAGCTGATGAAAAATTCTTCTGATAGTGATGTCAGAGGGGATGTGTATGAATACTTACTCAATAAAATAGCACAGTCTGGTCTGAATGGTCAGTTCAGAACGCCAAGACACATTATAAAAATGATGGTTGCTATGATGCAGCCAAAGCCGGATGATGTTATTTGTGATCCCGCCTGTGGTACAAGTGGATTCTTGGTGTCTGCCGGAGAATACTTAAAAGATAACTACAAGGAAGAAATATTCTTCAATAAGCAGAAAAAAGACCACTATATGAATTCAATGTTCTTCGGCTACGATATGGACAGAACTATGCTCCGTATCGGCGCCATGAATATGATGACCCACGGAATTGACAGTCCGTTTATTGAGTACCGTGACAGCTTGTCGGACCAGAATGCGGATAGAGATAAGTATTCGCTTATTTTGGCAAATCCACCGTTCAAAGGTAGCCTTGATTACGACATAGTTTCTGCTGATTTGCTTAAAATGTGCAAAACAAAGAAAACAGAGCTTTTATTCTTGGCACTGTTTCTTCGTATGCTTAAAACTGGCGGAAGATGTGCCTGTATTGTTCCTGACGGTGTACTATTCGGCTCATCAACTGCGCATAAAGCAATCCGCAAGGAGATCATAGAGAATAACCGCCTTGAGGCTGTTGTTTCTATGCCTTCGGGTGTGTTCAAGCCTTATGCCGGCGTTTCTACCGCAATACTGGTATTTACAAAAACAGGCCATGGCGGAACTGACAAGGTATGGTTTTATGATATGAAAGCAGACGGTTTCAGCCTTGACGATAAAAGAACTCCTGTTGCCGAAAATGATATTCCCGATATTATCGAAAGATTCCATAATCTTGATAAAGAAGCAGACAGAGCAAAAACAGAACAAAGCTTCTTTGTGGACAAGCAGAATATTGTAAACAACTACTACGACCTTTCTATCAATAAATATAAAGAAGTGGAATATACTCCTGTGGAATACCCGTCCACAGCCGAAATTATGGCAGACCTCCACGAACTTGAAATGGAAATAAGCAAAGGCTTGGCTGAATTGGAGGAAATGCTGTGATGGAGAAAGTGAGATTGGGAGATGTTTTTTCTTTCATAAGAAATGGAGCCAATATAAAACAAGGGTTGGATGATAGTGGTTATCCGATTACGAGAATCGAAACAATATCAGACAGAACCGTTAACAGAGAAAAAATGGGATATGCTGGCATTACAGATGTTAGTAAATATGATGATTACATATTGCAAGATGGCGATATTTTAATGTCACACATTAACAGCGAAAAACATCTTGGCAAAACAGCAATATACAAAAAGCAAGATGAAGAAAAAATTATTCATGGAATGAATCTTTTATGTTTACGCCCTGAAAAATCTGTGATTTTACCTGAATACGCATTTTACTTTTTATCATCAGTTGCCTTCTTACGTCAAATTCCAAACATTACAAAAAAATCTGTTAATCAGGCGAGTTTTACAGTTACAGCATTAAAAGAGTTGTCGTTTGCCAAATGCAACATTGATGAACAAAAAAAGATTATTGATGAATTGGATAAAGTAACAAGTTTAATTGACATACGAAAAATGCAACTTGAAAGCTTGGACGAGATTGTCAAAGCACGATTTGTCGAACTGTTTGGTGACCAAAAAACAAATCCATTTGGATGGGAACAATGTACTATTGGCAAGTGCTGCACACTCAAAAGTGGAACATCTCTTCCTTCGGAAGTCGAAAACGAAGGCGGGCCGATTCCTTACATAAAAGTTGGCGATATGAACTATCCAGGGAATGAGCGATATATTACCACTTCTTCCCGTTATGTGTCTGAAGCCACTGCTGGAAAGGGCTTATTTGAAGTTGGCAGTATTCTTTTCCCCAAGAGAGGTGGAGCGATAGGCACAAATAAGAAGCGAATGACAAAGCTGCCTGTGTGCGCGGACTTAAATGTTATGGGAGTTTCATCAAAAGGGCGATTGCGTCCAGAGTACCTGCTGGCATATTTTGATATGATTGATTTGGGTGCTTTGTCAGATGGTTCATCTGTTCCTCAGATTAACAATAAGAATATTGCGCCGTTGGTGATATGTCTGCCTCCGTTAGAACTACAGGAGCAGTTCGCCACCTTCGTTGAACAGACCGACAAATCAAAATTGGAAGTGAAAAAAAGTCTTGAAAAATTAGAACTTCTAAAAAACGCACTAATGCAAAAATATTTTGGGTAGGAGAAAAATGTGAAAAAAGTAGCTGAAAAATGTACTTTTATTTGCTTTTCTTGTATTTACCCATGTGATATAATGATAAAAAACAAAGGAGTGGTATTTATGACAGAGGAGCAGAAAAAGTATATAAAAGCAGAACATGATATTATTGAAGCAAGAAAATCATTTGCTGAGTTGAATGATGTACAAAAAGAAGCATTAATAAAGAACATAATAGGGTATGAAACCTTTAATTCGTTATGTAATATGATGCAAAAATATTTCGGGTAGGTGAAAAGGATATGTCAAATAACATTGAGGTTATGCTTTTGGGCAATGGATTTGACCTTAATCATTATCTAATTACAAGTTACAGTGATTTTCTAATCGTGGGTGAATATTTTCGTGATAAAACTTGTGTATATAATGAGAACTTGAGTGTGTATGATATTTTATCAAAAATAACAAACAAAAGCGACTTTATGAACACTAGTCTTTCCATTTATGAAAACACTTACAAAACTACGAAAATTCCAAAGGAAGAGTTTTTTTCTATGGTTGAAAAGTTTCGAGAAAATTGTTGGGTAAATCATTTCTATAAAGAAAATCCAAGAGAAACCTGGATTGACTTAGAAATGCGTATTGCTGATGTCCTTGCGAGTATCGACAATAACGAACTTAATAATTTGAGGGCTTTTGAAAAAGTTATATTTGAAAATTCTGGTATGACTAATAAAGAATATACACATACAAAAAATTATATTTTAGGTAAAGAAATATGCGACAACGCCTTTTTTGACCAGTTTACAGAATTTGTCGAACTGTTAAGACTATACTTAAAAGTTTTTGTGAACAATGTCCTTGATAATATGCCAGAAATAAAAGAATCACAAAACAAACTATTTAAAAATGCAGCATTTACC
>JAHAZB010000108.1 GCA_018384175.1 Eubacteriales bacterium | reverse complement strand
AAAAGTTATTGACAAATTAACGGAACTGGTGTATAATGAATATCGTTCCGTGATTTGGCGGTATAGCTCAGTTGGCTAGAGCACACGGTTCATACCCGTGGTGTCAGTGGTTCAAATCCACTTACCGCTACCAAAAATAAAAGCACTCAATAATGAGTGCTTTTATTTTTGTATTTGTGTCCTAAGGATACAAATACGTTACGAGCATAAACGAGTAGATCATTTTGTATTGGAGAAAATAATTGTAGCTTTTTTTTGGATATTATGATACAATAGTAATATAATATATTTTGAAAGGGGATTGTTCTAATGGATAATTTCGTTGAAAAGATAAAAGCTAAATTCAGTAAAGCTGTTGATGGTGCAGAAAAATATGCAAATATAGCTGTTGACAAAACATCGTCTTTAATTGATAAAGCAAAGATTTCTGTTGCGGTTAATGATGCGGAAAAGAAGATAAAGGACATCATGGCAGAAATCGGTGAATATGTTTATGACAACTATGGTGCAGGCGTAGAGTTTCCGGATGAGATTGGCACAAAATGCGCTGAAATTGAAGCACTAAAACAAGAAATTGCAGAGCTTAAGAAGTCTGTTGTATGCTCACATTGTGGTGAATACAATCCTTCTGAGAACGAATACTGCGGCAAATGCGGTGAAATGTTGAATTAAACTTATAACGGGAACAGTAATAAAGCTGTTCCCGTTATCTTTTTTTGAAAGCTATATAATTGTTGCAGAAAGAGAAACGCACAAATTTTAAGAAAATGTAATAATAAAAATCAGTACTGTATTGTCATACGGATATTAAAATTTACGTCAGAATAGCAAAAAGCCGACCAAGTAAAAATACAGGTCGACATTTGCACCTGCTGCACGCAGCAGGAATGTGTATTGTGGGATGTAAAAGAAAGATAGCTTTTACAATAGCTATTATAAAGCATAAACATACATTTGTCAAGTGATATTTTATAAAATTTTTATTTTTTTATATTATATTCCAAGATTTAGTTCTCTTACTCTTTTTCTGACTGAAAGAACCTTTGGCGGAGACACAGAAAGCTCGTCTACGCCCATCCTTAAGAAGCGTTCTGTCATGGAAGTATCTGCACCCAGTTCGCCACAAATACCAACCCATATACCTGCGTTGTGAGCATTTTTGACGGTAAGTTCAATCATTCGCATAACCGCTTCACTATGAGGGTCAAAGAACTCATCAAGGCATGAATTTTGTCTGTCAATAGCCATTGTGTACTGAGAAAGGTCGTTTGTGCCTATGCTGAAAAAGGAAACCTCATTTGCAAGTTTATCTGAAAGAATAGCCGCGGCAGGAGTTTCAATCATAATTCCCTGTTCGGGGACTCTGTAAGAAATTTTTGCGTTTCTAAGTTCTTGTTCAACTTCGGCTACAATATTCTTTATTGCTTTTATTTCGTTAACAGACGTTATCATTGGATACATAATTGATATATTACCGAAAACTGCTGCTCGAAATAGTGCTTTCAGTTGCACTTTGAAAATGTCAGGTCTTGTAAGACATAGCCTGATTGCCCGAAGTCCCATAGCTGGATTTTCTTCCTTACAAAGACAAAAATAATCTGCCTGCTTGTCTGCACCTATATCAAGAGTCCTGATAATAACCTTTTTGTCGCCCATAGTTTGCGCAACAGATTTGTATATTGCAAACTGTTCGTCTTCGGTAGGGAAGCTGTCGCGTTCAAGATATATGAACTCGCTTCTGAATAGACCAATTCCATCAGCATCGTTTTCGAGAACCAGAGCAAGGTCGGACACGTTTCCTATATTTGCAAAAATATCGACTTTCGTTCCGTCGAGTGTAATATTTTCCTTGCCACGCAGAGTGTTTAACAGCTCACGTTTTTCCTTTTCTTCAAGTACTTTGTTTTTCATTTCGAGTAAAAGCTCTTCGTCGGGGTTTATGTAAACCTTTCCGGAAAAGCCGTCTACTACTGCAAGAGAGCCATTGTGCTCGTCTGTTATTTCTGCGCCGATAATTGCAGGTATATTCATTGTTCTGGCGAGAATAGAAGTGTGTGAATTAGCTGAACCTTTTGCTGTTACAAAGGCGAGAACTTTAGATTTGTCAAGCTGTACGGTTTCGCTTGGGGCGATGTCTTCTGCAACGATTATTACCGGTTCGTCAGTGTCAATGCCACTTTCATCAACGCCACTGAGAATTCTTATCAGTCTCTCTGATATATCTTTTACATCTGCCGCTCTTGCACGGATATATGCATCTTCCATTGATGCAAACATCTTCGAAAAGTTATCGCCTGTAACAGCTACTGCATATTCAGCATTTACTTCTTCGCCTGCTATGATGTTTTCTATTGAGTCAAGAAAATCATCATCGTTGAGCATAATCTGGTGTATCTCAAATATAGCTGCATTGTCTGTTCCAACTTCTGTACAGGCTTTGTTGTAAAGTTGCTTTAGCTGTTTTTCGGCATTTGAAACAGAGCTTTTGAATCTACTCAACTCTGATGCGGTATCAGGGGTGTGTATTCTTTTTACGGTTTGTGATTTGTTCTGAAAGAACTTGATTTTACCGATAGCTATTCCGCCGTAAACGCTCTTTCCCTCGTATATTAACATATACTCTCCTCCATAAATTAAAGGTTATTCTTAAAAAAGACCTCCAGTGCACCTACTGCGTTATCCTCGTCTGCACCTGATATTTTAACAGTAACCGAATCACCGGACTTTATCCCCATGCCCATAACTGAGAATATCTTCTTTGCGTCTCCTTTTTTGCCGCAAGAGTGTAGTGTTATTTCACTGCTGTATTTTCCTGATTCTTTGACAAGTATTCCTGCAGGTCGTGCGTGGAGTCCGTTTGGGTCTGTGATAGTATAGGTGAATTCTTTCATAATATAATTATCCTTTCGGTTTTATATAAATTGGTTTTGTTGAGCTTAAAGCATCCAATAGGTTTCCAACAGCATTTTCGCTCGTGTGTATGACATAATCAATTGCAGGATTTATTGTAACGGTATATCATTTTATATCACTCTTTCTTTCGTAGTTATTCTTACC
>JAHAZB010000105.1 GCA_018384175.1 Eubacteriales bacterium | reverse complement strand
TTATACCATAGATTTTTTATAAATACAACCCTTTTAGGAGGTAGATTTTATTGAATTATATTTGGGCGGCTATGGTGGTGTTTTCGCTGATTGCGGGAACTGTAACAGGGAATGTTGAAGGCGTTCTTACGGCGGGACTTGAAGGTGCAGGCGCGGCTTTTGAAACTGTGCTCGGATTTGCAGGTATTATGTGTTTTTGGTCGGGAATTCTTGCACTTTGCGAAAAGGGCGGATTGGCGAATTTGATTTCGAAGCTTCTTTCGCCACTTTTGAGACGGGTGTTTGGGAAGAGTATGGCTATGCCGCATATTGCAATGAATGTTACAGCTAATCTACTTGGTATGGGAAATGCTGCAACGCCTGCAGGTATAAATGCGATGCAGGAGCTTGACAGAGAAAATAACGGCAGAAGGACACCAAGCAGAGCTATGAGCATTTTTGCGGTTATGAATACGGCATCCTTGCAGATTGTACCTACAACGGTTGCAGCGATGCGTGCAAAAACCGGAGCAGCTTCTCCGTTTGATATAATGCCTGCTGTGTGGATAACCTCGACGGTGTCTCTTGCTGCTGCTGTGATTGCTGTTTTGGTTTTAACAAGAAAATATGATTGAATTTATAATACCTTTAATTATCTTTGTGGCGATTTCGCTCTGTCTAGTAAGAAGGGTGGCTGTGTACGATACCTTCTTAAGCGGAGTTGAAAACGGACTTAAAACTCTTGTCAAAATACTTCCTGCAATGGTGGCTGTAATGTCTGCGGCTGCGATGCTGAGGGAGTCGGGAATAACAACACAGCTTGCGGTTCTGATTAAAAACATACTGCCATTTGATATACCTGAAGAAATACTGACCGTTTCTATACTACGTCCCGTTTCGGGCGGTGGCTCGATAGGATTGCTTGCAGAAATATTAAAAACCCATGGTGCTGAAAGTGAGGTTGGAAGAATAGCATCTGTGATTGCCGCATCGTCAGAGACGACTTTGTATGTTTTAATGGTATATTTTGGTGCGACGAGGGTAAAATATACAGGACGTGTATTGGTAAGTGCTCTTTTTGGTGATTTTATATGTGTTTTGACAGCTCTTTGGGCTTGTAAGATAATTTTTTAACAAAAAATGACGAAATTACCAAAATGTACTTGAAAAAGTCAGCGATTTGGTATAGAATATAATGCGTATGGGACTCTGTGCCCTGATGAAAAAATTAGAGAAATAAGAGGTGTCGAAAATGTTAAACAAGAAAAGTGTAGAGGATATTGAAGTAAAGGGTAAAAAAGTCCTCGTAAGATGTGATTTTAACGTTCCGTTGGCTGATGGAAAAATCACTGACGAAACAAGAATTGACGGCGCATTGCCGACAATTAAGTATTTGATAAACGCAGGTGCAAAGGTTATTCTTTGCTCACATATGGGTAAGCCTAAGGGTGAGCCAAAGCCCGAGCTTTCATTGGCACCGGTTGCAAAAGCTCTTAGCGCTAAGCTTGGCAAGGAGGTAGTTTTTGCGGCTGATGATAACGTGGTCGGTGAGAATGCAAAGAAGGCTGTTGCTGAAATGGCAGAGGGCGATGTTGTTCTTCTTGAAAATACAAGATACCGCATAGAAGAAACAAAGAATGTTGCTGAATTCTCAAAGGAGCTTGCATCATTGGCAGATGTATTTGTAAACGATGCATTCGGCACCGCTCACAGAGCACACTGCTCAAACGTAGGTGTTACAGAGTATCTTGATACTGCTGCTTGCGGTTACCTTATCCAAAAGGAAATTGAATTTCTGGGAAATGCTGTGAATAATCCTGTAAGACCGCTTGTTGCTGTTTTGGGCGGTTCAAAGGTTTCGTCAAAGATTTCTGTTATCAACAACCTTCTCGAAAAGGTTGACACACTTATTATCGGCGGCGGTATGGCTTATACCTTTATGAAAGCTCTTGGCAAAAATGTCGGAGATTCGCTTTTGGAGGCAGATTATATCGACTATGCTAAGGAAATGATGGAAAAAGCAGATAAGAAGGGCGTTAAGCTTCTTATCCCTGTTGATACTGTTGTTGCTAAGGAATTTAACAACGATGCAGAATCTAAGATTTCTGAAAATGGTATTGAAGACGGTTGGATGGGACTTGATATCGGACCTAAGACTGTTGAACTCTTCTCAAATGCTTTGAAGGATGCTAAGACCGTTGTATGGAATGGTCCTATGGGTGTGTTTGAGATGCCTAACTTTGCTAAGGGAACAAATGCTATTGCAAACGTACTTGCTGAAATTGATGCTACAACAATCATCGGTGGCGGCGACAGCGTTGCAGCTGTTAATCAGGCAGGTCTCGGCAACAAGATGAGCCACATCTCAACAGGTGGCGGTGCTTCACTTGAGTTCCTCGAGGGTAAAGACCTTCCGGGTATTGTTGCAATCAACGACAAATAATTTTAGAACGGCCAAATTTCCGCATATTACCATTATTTACAGCTCGGAGTACCATCCGTACGCCTTCGCTGCTCATAACGGCAATCTTCAAAAAGTTTTCTCGTTCTAAAGAAGTTGTTATTAAACTATCTTGTTTTATAAACAAATGAAAGGAAATATGAAAAATGGGTAAGTATATTATCGCAGGTAACTGGAAGATGAATAAGCTTCCGTCAGAAACATATGATTTTGTCAAAGAGGTTGCAGCAAAGAATGCTTCTGCAAGCTGTGAGGTTGTATGCTGCACACCGTATGTTTGTCTTTCTGAGGCTGTAAGAGCTGCAAAGGGCACAAACGTAAAAATCGGTGCAGAGAACCTTCACTTTGAGGATAAGGGTGCATTCACAGGCGAGGTTTCAGCTGATATGCTCAAGGACCTTGGAGTAGAGTATGTTATTATCGGACACTCAGAGAGAAGACAGTACTTTGCTGAAACAGACGAAACTGTAAACCTTAAGACAAAGAAGGCTCTCGAAAAGGGTCTTATCCCTATCGTTTGTGTTGGCGAAAGTCTTGATGAGAGAGAAGCAGGCATCACAATGGACCTTATAGCTATTCAGGTTAAAAAGGCATTTGCTGGTATTTCAGCTGCAGATGCTGCTAAGGTTGTAGTTGCTTATGAGCCTATCTGGGCTATCGGCACAGGTAAGACTGCAACTGCTGACCAGGCAGAAGAGGTTTGTGCAGGAATTCGTGCAATTCTTGCAGGTCTTTATGACGATGCTACTGCAAAGGCTGTTACAATTCAGTACGGCGGCAGTATGAATGCTGCTAATGCTGCAGAGCTTCTTGCAAAAGAGAACATTGACGGCGGACTTATCGGCGGTGCATCACTTAAAGCTGATGACTTTGCTGTAATCGTTGCAGCTGCTAAATAATTTATTTTAAGATTAAAGGCTGATTAAATCCGGATAATTATAACGAATTTATTCAGCCTTGATTTTTGCAAAAGGAAAGGAACGAAAACTTATGTCAAAAAAACCTGTTGCACTTCTTATTATGGACGGCTATGGCTTAACCGAGCAGGTAAAAGGTAATGCTATAAAAGCGGCAAAAACACCACGTCTTGACAGCTTTTTTGCTGATTATCCAAACACTATTTTGTATGCAAGTGGGCTTGCGGTAGGACTTCCCGACGGACAGATGGGAAACTCTGAGGTTGGACACACAAATATCGGCGCAGGCAGAGTTGTATATCAGATGCTTGTAAAAATTTCAAAGGATATTGAGGATGGTGCATTTTTCTCGAATAAGGCGCTTTTGGGTGCTATGGAAAACTGCAAGAAGAATAATAGCGCACTTCATCTTTTCGGTCTTTTGTCCGACGGAGGTGTACATTCACATATCGAACATCTTGTAGGTATTGTTGATATGGCGAGAAAGAATGATGTGGAGAAGGTTTATATCCACGCATTCTTGGATGGTAGAGATGTTTCTCCGACTTCAGGTGCAGGATTTATGCGTGATTTAGAGAAGGAGCTTGACAGAATAGGTGTAGGTAAGGTTGCATCTGTTATGGGCAGATACTATGCGATGGACAGAGATTTTGCATGGGACAGAGTGGAAAAGGCTTATAATGCAATGGTTATGGGTGAAGGAAATACTGCTCAGAATGCTGTTGATGCGATTGAAAAGTCATACGAGGATGGTGTAACAGATGAGTTTGTTGTACCTACCGTAATTGATGGTGGCGCTGTTATAAGTGAAAATGACAGTATTGTATGCTTTAACTTCCGTCCTGACCGTGCAAGACAGATAACAAGAACATTTGTTGACCCTGCATTTGACGGTTTTGAACGTAAAAAGGGATACTTCAAGAACTACTATGTATGTATGGCACAGTATGATGCCCTTATGCCGAATGTAACAGTTGCATATCCGCCTGAGGAGCTTAAAATGACATTCGGTGAATATGTGAGCAAAAAGGGCCTTACACAATTAAGAATTGCTGAAACACAAAAATATGCACACGTTACTTTCTTCTTTAACGGCGGTGAGGAAACGCAGTTTGACGGTGAAGACAGAATCCTTATTCAGTCGCCTGATGTGCCTACATTCGACTTGAAGCCTGAAATGAGTGCATATGAAGTTACTGATGCAGTATTAAAGGCTATTGATGAGGATAAGTTTGATGTTATTATTCTTAACTTTGCAAACTGCGATATGGTTGGACATACAGGAATATTTGATGCTGCTGTAAAGGCGGTTGAAGCAGTTGACGAGTGCGTTGGCAAGGTTGTTGATAAGATTCTTGAGCATAATGGCAAGGTGCTTATTACGGCTGACCACGGAAATGCTGATTGCTTGGCTGACCCTGATACCGGCGATGTATTTACTGCACATACAACCAATCCTGTTCCTCTTATCGTAATAGGTGAGGGCGATGTGAAGCTTAATCATGGTAAGCTTGGAGACCTTGCACCCACAATGCTTGATATGATGGGGCTTGATAAGCCGGAGGAAATGACCGGCGAAAGCTTGATACAAAGATAATACGAATATAAAAAAGCTTCTGATAGAAGCAACGCCTGAGGGCGTAGGAATAAGGTGGCAATTTTGTTATTCCGGAAATTACAACTTAAAAGTAGTAATTTCCAACATAATAAAGAAGCCTGATTATGATTTGGTTCATAATCGGGCTTCTTTTTGCTAAAGGGAGGATTTTACACAGGCAAAATCAGTTGTTCTTCTCATTGGTGTTACTGTTGTTATTGTTGCGGTTGTTCTTCTTCTGCTGCTTTGACGGGCAGTTCTGCTGATTTTGCTGCTGGTTCTGGTTTTCGTTCTTCTGGTTACGGTTATCCATCTTCCTACCAAGCCTTTCTGTTCGCGGTAATATACTGTTTACACCCTTTTTGCGAACTCTGAAAGGGTGTAAAATAAACGTCGTTTATTCGACATAAAATATTCTGCCCGAATACGGTTAAAATATGCGAAAAAGCTTGAAAAAATCTAAAAAAAATGATATAATAAAAGAAATAGTTTTTTGGAGAAAAAAATGCGTAATAAAATTTGGTGTTATAAGAACCGTGGCATAGATTTAGAGGAGCTGAAGGCTTTTTCTGAACAGTATAATTTGCCGCCGGTAATATCGACAATACTTTTTAATCGTGGCATAAAGGATGGGAATGCTGCTAAGCTTTTTATACAAAAACCGCTTTCGGGTGTTCATAATCCTTTAGACCTTCCTGATATGCCTGTTGCCGCAAAGAGAATTGCGGAGGCGATTAAAAATAATGAGAAAATAGTGGTCTATGGCGACTATGATGTTGATGGAATTACGTCTGTGGTTTTGATGTACAGCTACTTAAAAAGCGAAGGTGCAGATGTTGACTATTATATTCCTGACCGTGTGAGTGAAGGCTACGGGATAAACATTATGGCAATCAACAAAATAGCGCGTTCGGGTGCAAAGCTTATGATAACAGTCGATTGCGGTGTTACGGCAGTCGGTGAGGTTGAATTTGCAAGAACGCAGAAGCTTGATGTTATTATAACCGACCATCATACCTGCAAAGAGGACCTTCCTCGTGCGGTTGCTGTTGTAAATCCCAAAAGGGAGGACAGCGAATATCCCTTTGATGCACTTGCGGGAGTCGGTGTTTCCTTTAAGACGGTTCTTGCTGTTGCTATGGAACTTGGCAGAAATACCCGTGATGTATTTATGCGGTATGTTGAGCTTGCGGCAATAGGAACGATAGCTGACGTTATGTCGGTAACAGATGAAAACAGAATTATTATAGAACATGGCCTTGAAGTTATGAAAAATGGCGGTAATATAGGAATCAAAGCACTTCTTGAGGTTTCAGGCGCACTTCAAAGACCGGTTGATGCTGCAATGGTTGCGTATATTGTTGCTCCGAGAATAAATGCTGCAGGAAGAATAGGAAATGCTGATACAGCTGTAAGGCTGTTGTTGTCAGAGACTGAGGAAGAAGCCAAAGCGGTTGCGGCAGAGCTTGATTGTGCGAACCGTGAGCGTCAGGAGGCAGAACAGGCGATATTTGAAGAAGCTATGGATAAGGTTATGAAGGATGCAACCTTTGATAAAAAGCAGGTAATTGTTCTATCTGGTGAGGGTTGGCATCACGGCGTAATCGGAATTGTGGCATCCCGTATATGTGAAAGGTTCTATAAGCCGTGTATTCTCGTTTCTTTTGAAAACGGAGTCGGAAAGGGAAGCGGACGTTCAATTCCAGGCTTTAATCTGTTTGATGCGCTTGCGGCGACGGAAGAACATCTGACAAATTTCGGAGGACACAGCGCTGCGGCAGGTCTTGGTATAAATGCTGATTCTATTGATGCATTTACTGCGGCTATTAACAAATATGCTGCCGGAGTTTTGACTGCGGAGGATATGATTCCCAAAATAGATATAGATTGCAGACTTAAGCCTGAAACTGTATCGGTCGGCTTTGCTAAAGCTCTTAAAAAGCTTGAGCCATTTGGTACAGATAACGAAAGACCGGTTTTTTCTGTTCTTGGTGTAAAGATTATTGCGATAGATACAGTCGGTGTTGACAAAAAACATCTTAAAATGCGAGTGGCATCTGATGATACTGTTATTTCTGCAATAGGCTTTAATATGAGCGAATATGCGATGTTTTTCAAGAACGGTGATATAGTAGACGTGGCGTTTTCTGCAGACATAAATGTGTATCAGGGTAGAGAAAGCGCACAGCTTTTGCTTAAGGATATGAAAAAACACAGCTCAAATAACTGAATTTAAGGTGGTGAATATATGAGTAAGTCGGAAATGCTTGCTTACCCCGACAAACTGCCGTCGGCTGCTGACAGTGATAACGAACAAACAATTAAAAAGATTATAGAAATGATAAATTCGTATGCACCAAACTCAAACACCGATATGGTGTATGTGGCATATCGCTTGGCAGAGGCAGCGCACAGAGGCCAGCTTAGAAAATCCGGCGCACTCTATATTGACCATCCGGTAAATATTGCATACATTGCAGCAGAGCTTGAAATGGATGTTGTCGGCATATCGGCTGCACTGCTGCATGATGTTATTGAAGATACACCGTATACCTTCGATGACATAAAGGCGTTGTTTGGTGTCGGTGTTGCAGAGCTTGTAGACGGCGTTACAAAGCTCCGTAAGCTGCAGTATAACACAAGGGAAGAACAACAGGTGGAAAACCTGAGGAAGATGTTCCTGGCGATGGCAAAGGATATCAGAGTGGTTATCATCAAGCTCATTGACAGACTTCATAATATGAGAACTCTTAAGTATATGAGACCTGATAAACAGCTTGCGATTTCTAAAGAAACACTGGATGTTTATGCACCGCTTGCACACAGACTTGGTATGTCAAAGATTAAGTCGGAGCTTGAGGACTTGAGTCTTAAATATCTTGACCCAATAGCATATGAGGAAATTAGAGAAAATATAAAGCAGAAGAAGGAAGAAAGAGAAGCCTTTGTCGGCGATATAATGGACACATTGAAGGGAAAACTTCAAGAACTTAGTCTCAAGGCGGAGGTTACAGGCAGAGCTAAACATTTTTATTCTATTTTCAGAAAAATGTATGCTCAGAATAAGACTATTGATGAACTGTATGACCTCTTTGCTGTAAGAATTATCGTAAGCAGTATTCAGGAATGTTATGCTGTGCTCGGCATGGTGCACGAAATGTATACGCCGATTCCAATGCGATTTAAGGACTATATTGCAATGCCGAAGCCTAATATGTATCAGTCGCTTCATACAACAGTTATAGGTCCTAACGGTACACCCTTTGAGATACAGATAAGAACTCACGAGATGCATAAGGTGGCAGAGGAAGGTATCGCAGCGCATTGGAAGTATAAAGAGGGTAAGTCGGGCACGAGTGAAATGGACGGAAAGCTTGAGTGGGTACGAAAGCTTCTGGAAACGCAGGTTGATATTATTGATACCGATGATTTTATGAATACCCTTAAAATCGACCTGTTCTCTGATGAGGTGTTTGCCTTTACACCAAACGGTAAGGTGATTTCCTTGCCAAGTAAGAGTACTGTTATAGACTTTGCTTTTGCAATACATTCGCAGATTGGCTGCAAAATGAGTGGTGCAAAGATAAATGGCAGAATTGTGCCTAATAATACAGAACTTCAGAACGGAGATATAGTTGAGATTTTAACATCATCTTCGGTTAAGGGACCGAGCAGAGACTGGCTCAAAATTGTAAAAACACCGCAGGCAAAGAATAAAATTAATCAATGGCTGAAGAAAGAATGTCGTGATGAAAATATCATTCAGGGTAAGGATTTGATTGATAAAGAGCTTAGACGAATGAACTTTACACATTCGCAGTTATTCCGAACTGAATGGACTGCACCGATGTGCAAGAAGTACAATTTTAACAGCCTTGATGACCTTTATGCCAGTGTTGGATACGGAGGTCTTACTGCGCAAAAGGTTGTTTTACGACTTAGGGATTTATATAATCAGGAAAAGAAGCAGGATGTAGAAGAACCAAAGCCCAACTTCAATGATGACAAAAAGGTGCGTAAGGTTCATTCAAATGGTATTGAGGTACTTGGTATAGATAACTGCCTTGTAAGACTTTCAAGATGCTGTAATCCTGTTCCGGGTGATGATATAGTAGGCTTTATAACAAAGGGGAGAGGTGTTTCGGTTCATAGAAGCGATTGCCCTAATATGCAACCGTCTGCACTTTCGGAAGAAGATAAGGGTAGATTTATTGAGGTTAAGTGGGCAGAGGATGATATGTCGCAGTATATTGCAACAATCAAAGTTGATGCTGATGACAGACCTGGTATGATGATGGCGGTTTCGGGTGCACTTTCCGAGATGAAAATTAACTGCGTAACTATCAATGCGAAGGCTACTAAAAACGGTCATGCAACAATGGATTTTGGCATTGAAATCGGAGATGCCGGAACGCTTAATAAGGCTATTAACAAAATAAGGACAATTCCCGGAGTATTGTCAGTAAATCGTATTAAGAATATATGAGGTATTTATTATGAGTGAAGAAAGAGTAACTATAACAACCGAATATATAAAGCTTGACCAGCTTCTGAAGTTTGCTGGTGTGGCTATGACCGGTGCTGATGCAAAGGATATGATTTTATCCGAAATGGTAGAGGTTGATGGCGAAATATGCACTATGCGTGGGAAAAAGATGCGACCAGGCGATAGCTGCACAATATTCTTTGAAGATGAAACTGTTGTAATAAAGGTGGAATAGCTATGGAAGTCAAAAGACTTAAGCTTAAAAACTTCCGGAATTACAGTGAAGAAACGATTGAGTTTTCACCTCGCACTAATCTGATTTACGGTGATAATGCACAGGGCAAAACCAATATATTAGAAGCGGTTTATCTTGCCGCAAATGGCAGAAGTCATCGTGCAAAGACTGATACTCAGATGGTCAGATTTGGTGAGGACTATGCCAAAATCGAGCTTGAATTTGCAGACAAAAACAGAGTATACAAAATAGTTATCGGTATTTTGCCGGGCAATAAAAAAAGTGTTAAGATAAACGATGTTCCTATAAATAAGCTTTCGGTGCTTGTGAACTATCTCAATGTAGTAATGTTTTCGCCGGAGGATTTGGAGCTTGTCAAGGGCTCACCGAGAATGAGAAGGCATTTTATGGATACATCAATAAGCTCACTTTCGCCGAGATATCTTTCCGATTTGGTAACATATCATAAGGTGCTTGCACAGAAGAATAATCTTTTGAGAAGTGCAAGGCTTGGTAACAAAAAAGCAAGTGATAATATAGATGTCTGGAATATACAGCTTGCTTCGGCAGGAGTCAGGATTATGAAGGAGCGGCAGAGCTTTGTAGCAGGTCTTTCAAATGAGGCTATGCAAATCCATAAGGATATTGCTCAGAGTGAACTTAGGATTGAATATTCGCCGAGCTTTGAGCTTGATATACTAAACTCAGACAATCCTGAAATGAATTATCTTAGAAAGCTTGAAGAAGTTAAGCAAAGAGAAATAGAAAACGGAAGTGCTCTTTATGGCATACAGCGAGATGAGATAAAGTTCTTTATAGATAATAATGAGGCTAAAATATATGCCAGTCAGGGACAGCAAAGAACAGTGGTTTTGTGTATGAAGCTTGCTCTTACTGAATATATAAAACGTCGCAGAGACGAGTATCCGGTACTTTTGTTTGATGATATAATGAGCGAACTTGATGAAAAGCACAGATTATACCTTGCTGACAGTATACGTGATAAACAAGTACTGTTGACCTGTACCGATCGTGAGGAAAGCAAGGGCGCAAAGATAATGAAAATAGAGAATGGCAAAGTGTTTGCTGAATAGAAAAGGAGGTTTTTTGCGTGTATCTTCATATAGGCGGAGATAAGGCTGTTGATGTTAAAGACATAGTAGCATTATTCGATATGGACAATACTACAATCACAGCAAGAGGCAGAAAATTTCTTAATGAAGCAGGCAGACGCGGCGAAATAGCTGATGTCTCTGAGGATTTGCCGAGGTCATATGTAGTAACCGAGTCGAATGGTGAGAGGAAGGTTTATATATCATCTCTTTCGCCGCAGACTTTGATAAAACGTGCAACAGGTAGAAAATAATATATAAAACAGGAGAAGAAAAATGAGTATTGAAAAAATCGAAACAAAGTACGACGAAAACCAAATACAGGTTTTGGAAGGCTTAGATGCGGTAAGAAAGAGACCGGGTATGTATATCGGATCTACCTCTTCAGCAGGACTTCATCACCTTGTCTACGAGATTGTAGATAACTCAATCGACGAGGCCTTAGCAGGATTTTGTGATGAGATAAGGGTTGAAATCAATCCCGACAATTCAGTAACTGTAACGGACAATGGTCGTGGTATTCCGGTTGGTATCCATCCGCAGCAGGGCATTCCGACTGTTGAGGTTGTACTTACAATTTTGCATGCCGGCGGTAAATTTGGTGGCGGCGGATATAAGGTTTCCGGCGGTCTTCACGGTGTTGGTTCGTCTGTTGTAAACGCTCTTTCTGAACGCCTTGAGGTAGAGGTTTCGGATGGTGAGCATATACACTACCAGAGCTATGAGAGAGGTAAACCTACCTGTAAGCTTAAGGTAATAGGGGACACTAAAAAAACCGGCACAAAGATAACATTCCTTCCGGACCCTGAGATTTTTGAAGTGCTTGAATTCGACTATGAGGTACTTCTTAAACGTCTTCGTGAGCAGGCATTCCTTAATCAGGGTGTAAAGATTATATTTATCGACCACCGCAGCGAGGATACAACTGAAAATGTACTCTATGCTGAGGGCGGAATCCGTGAATTTGTAACATTCCTTAACAAGAATAAAGACCCGATGCACGAGGATATCATATATTTCTCTGCTGCGAGAAAGGATATGGAAGTTGAGGTGGCAATGCAGTACACCGATGCTTATAGCGAGACTATTCTTAGCTTTGCAAACAACATCCATACAATCGACGGTGGTATGCACGAAACCGGATTTAAGTCAGGTCTTACAAGAGTTATAAACGAATATGGCAGAAAATATAATCTTCTTAAGGAAAAGGACGAAAATCTTTCCGGTGAAGATACAAGAGAAGGCTTGACTGCAGTTATCAGTGTTAAGGTGTCAGAGGCTCAGTTTGAGGGACAGACCAAGACAAAGCTCGGTAACTCTGAAGCAAGAGCGCTTGTTGAGGGTGCGTTAGGTGATAAGCTGTCGGCATTTTTGGAGGAAAACCCAAAGATTGCAAAAACTATTGTAGAAAAGACGATAAGCGCATCACGTGCTCGTGAAGCTGCAAGAAGGGCAAGAGATGCATCGAGAAAGGACAGCCGTGCAGGTATGTCAGCAACTCTCGGTAAGCTTGCACGTTGTATTGACGAAGGCGCAGAATATACCGAAATATACATCGTCGAGGGAGATTCTGCGGGCGGTACTGCAAAGCAGGGAAGAAACAGACACTTCCAGGCAATTCTTCCGCTTTGGGGTAAAATGCTTAACGTTGAGAAGTCAAGAATTGATAAGGTTTATGGTAATGATAAGCTTCTTCCTGTAATTCAGGCTTTGGGAACAGGTATTGGCGATGAGTTCGATATTGAAAAGCTTAAGTATGGTAAGATTATCATTATGGCCGATGCCGATGTCGATGGTTCACATATCAGAACACTTCTTTTGACCTTCTTCTTCCGTTATATGAGACCGCTTGTTGAAAATGGTAATATCTATCTTGCACAGCCGCCTCTTTTCAAGGTGTTCAAGGGTAAGAACAAGAACCTTGTAGAGAAGTTTGCATATAGCGATATGGAACGTGATCAGCTTATAGCAGAGATGGGCCCGGGCTGTAAGGTACAGAGATATAAGGGTCTTGGAGAGATGGACGTTAATGAGCTTTGGGATACTACAATGAATCCTGAGACAAGAACGATCTTAAGGGTTACTCTTGAGGATGCGATAGCTGCAGACCAGATATTTACAGTCTTGATGGGTGATAAGGTAGAACCCAGACGTGAGTTTATCGAGCAGAACGCAAAGTATGTTGTGAATTTGGATATATGACAAAAAGCCTCCGACTTCTTCGGAGGCTTTGACTCTTTATGCAGGTCTTACTGCGTTGAAGTCGCCGATTGGATGCAAGGTATGCTCTGATTTCGGGTCAAAATGGGTGAGGTCTTTGTCTGCTAAAAGGCTTGCACGGCAGATGGAATAATAACCGTAATGCGCACGAACTGAATCCATTGCAAGCTCAAGAGAACGTCTACGTGTGCTTATATCCTCATCAGGAAAAAGTGAAATTTGTGCAAGCTCTTTGTGAGGAACAAGATTTCCAACGGTAATACCGACAGAACGCAATGGTTTATCCTCGGCAAGAGTGTAACAATCATAAAAGAGCCTTAATGCAGCTTCGGCAATATCAAAGGCAGTATCAACAGGAAGCTGGAGAGTATGTCTGCGAGTGAAAGAAGAAAGGTCGTTTCGCCTTAGCCAGATTGTAACAACGTTTCCGCTTAAGTCTTTCTCTCTTAGTCTTCGTGCAAGGCTGTCCGCAAGTACAAAGAACACTCTTTTTACATCTTCATCGCAAACTAAATCACGTACGGCGGTTGTGCTGTTACCGACTGATTTTACCTGAGGTGATACTGTTGCTTTTCGTACAACAGAGATATCGCAGCCGGTGGCGAAGGAATGGAGAAGAAGTCCGTTTTTTCCAAGCCAGCTTTTAAGATGCTCCGGCTTTGCTCTTGCAATATCGCCTATGGTAAAAATTCCGCGCATAGCAAGCTTTGCTTTTGTTGCGCGTCCTACATAAATAAGACTGTCGCAAGGACTGTTCCATATAATATCTTTGTAGTTATCACGGCTTATGACGGTTATTGCATCGGGTTTTTTGTAGTCGGATGCAAATTTGGCAAACACCTTGCAGAAGGAAACACCGATGCTTACGGTTATATGCAACTCACATTTAATTCTTTCGGAAATTTCTCTGGCAACTACTGCGCCGTCTTCTGTCGTTTTTGCGAGGTTTGAAATATCCATCCACGCTTCATCACAGCCAAATGGCTCGATGTCATTACTGTAATCGGCAAGTATAGCACGCATAAGCTCTGAATGGCGCAAATATCTTTGCGGATTGCTTTTAATGATAACGAGATTGGGACACTTTGCGAGTGCATGCTGGATTTGTTCGCCGGTTTTCACGCCAAAGCCACGTTTTGCGTTGTAATTTGCAGTAAGTATTATCCCATGTCTTGCCTCTGCATCACCACAGACTGCAATGGGAAGACCGGCAAGCTTTGGATTATACGCCGTTTCTACCGATGCAAAAAAGCAGTTTGCGTCTATATGAAGAATAACCCTGTCCATAATAACCTCCATAAATACGAATATATGTTCGTGTTTATAATAACACAAATATCAGATGATGTCAAGAGAAAAAGCGAATATATGTTCGGTAAATTTTAGAAAGGATACTGTTTATGGAAATATTATTGTACACAATTGCAGTATGGAACTTGATTGTGTTTTTAATGTACGGAATTGATAAGCTGCAAGCGATTAAAAATAAATGGAGAATAAGCGAAAAAACACTTCTGATATCAGCTTTTCTGCTTGGGGGTGTAGGCGCATTTTTTGGTATGAGAATATGGAGACATAAGACACAACACAAACTGTTTAAGGTGCTCATTCCGTTGTTTGCAATATTGACGATTGTGTTGGTTTGGTATATGGTAAAATAATAAAAAAGCTTCTGATAGAAGCACTGCTTGAGGGCGTAGGAATAAGGTAGCAATTTTGTTATTTCAGAAATTATAACTTAAAAGTAGTAATTTCCTACATAATAAAAAAGAGGTCGATGTGGGTATCGACCTCTAAGGTGTGGGGTTTGTTAAGTGGGATTTAATCAGCAGCACACATTATGCTTTACGCGGTCTGCCTCTTCCGATTTCTTTGCGTCATTCCATCGGTCGAGAGTGCCTACAAGATAGCCTGTAACTCGTCTTATACGGTTAAAGGGGACAGGCTCAAATGTGTACTTAAGGTCAACATACTCGCCATCAACGTTTATATCGATAGCTGTAAGCTTTTTACCTGGGTTTGTGTCTGTTGCTCTTTTTACATATGAGTCAATTTCTTTTTGGGAAAGTTTTGCGCCTGTTACATTTATTGTCATCGTACATCCCTCCATTTAGTATGTAATTTTGATTTCAAGTGTATTATAGCACAATATATCGTGCTATTCTGTTGCAAATGCAACGAAAATATAAAAAAATTTTACTGTTGCAAAAATAAGATACAGGTGATATAATAATTTTGGAAATGTTATAATTTACAGGGAGTGTAATATATGTTAGGACTAACATTAGAAGGCGGAGCATCGAGGTCAATATATTCGTGCGGTGTTATGGATGTTTTGCTGGAAGAAGGAATAATGGCAGACCGTGTAATAGGTGTGTCGGCAGGTGTTTCCTTTGCAACATCGTATGTGGCTAAGCAACATGGAAGAAATCTAAGAATTGCTAAAAAGTACTTCCATGACAAAAGATATATGGGAATACGTCATTTGCTTAATCCGAAAAATAAGAGCTATTATAATCTTGACTTTGTGTTCTATGAGTTGCCTGAAAAGCTTGACCCGCTTGATTATAAGACATTTGAGGCATATGAGGGGAAGTTTTTCGGCGTACTTACCGATATCGAAACGGGCGAAGCGATTTATCCGGAAATTCCAAGAGATGACCATAAGGGTATATATCTTCGTGCAAGCTGTGCGTTGCCCATACTGTTTCCTGTGTTTAATATAAACGGACATAAGTATATGGATGGGGGAATAGTTGATTCTATTCCGTTTAAGAAGGCGATGGAGGAAGGTTGCGACAAGAATATTGTTGTTCTTACAAGAGAGGTAGGGTATAAGAAAACTACCGACCGTTCAACTGCATATGCTGCAAGAAAGTTTAAGAAGTATAAGCAGTTTTCGCAGCGACTTTTAGACAGAGCGGATATGTATAATGGTAAAGTTGCAGAGCTTGATAAGCTTGAAAAAGAGGGTAAGGTTTTCATATTCCGTCCTGATGATACAAAGGGTATAGGAAGAACCGAATCTGACCCAGAGGTGCTTCAGATGCTATACGATAAGGGAGTAAATGATGTAAAAAGACGTATGGCAGAACTAAAAGAATACTTGGCAAAATAATAATTTACATATAAAAACCGTCATTCATTGAATGACGGTTTTTGTCATATATTAAGTATTCGTGTCGCAATATCAAAGTAAATTACGAGTGATATGGCGTCTACAATTGTAGTGATGAACGGACTTGCCATAACAGCAGGGTCGAGGTGCAGCTTTTTGGCGAGCATTGGAAGTGAACATCCAACAAGCTTTGCAAAGAGTACAGTACCGACAAGTGCAGAGCTTACTATGATTGATATATCAATTCCTGCACGGTCTATAAATGCAAGCTTTGCAAAATTTACTATACCGAGCGTAACTCCGCATAATATCGCAACTCTCAGTTCTTTGAACATTACCTTTAATGTATCACGGAATGTAATATCGCCCAATGAAAGACTACGGATGATTGTAACCGATGACTGCGAACCGGAATTACCTCCTGTACCCATAAGCATTGGAATAAAAGAGGTTAGTATTCCGTAGGCTAAAAAAGCAGATTCGTAGTGGCTTATAATGTTTTGAGTAAATGTTGCAGATAACATCATCAGCAAAAGCCACGGTATTCTCTGACGGAATATCTCTAAAACACCTGTACGTAAATACGGCTTATCTGACGGAATAATAGCCGCCATCTTTTCGATATCCTCGGTAGCCTCTTCGGTGATGACATCAATAGCATCGTCGACGGTAATAATACCAACGAGGCGCTTTTCTTTATCAACAACAGGGATTGCAATGAAATCGTACTTTTCAAACAGTTGTGCGGCGTATTCCTGGTCATCTGTTGTATTAACGTATATTACATTTGTTTCCATTATCTCCTCAAGCGTACATGCATAATCATTGAGGAGTAAATCCTTAACTGTTACAAGACCTTCGAGGATTCTGTTGTTATCTGTAACATAGCAGGTATAAATGGTTTCCTTATCTGTACCTTTTCTTCTGATGTGTGTAAAGGCATCTTCAACCGTCATATCCTTGCGGAGATTGACGTATTCTGTTGTCATAATGCTGCCGGCACTGTCAGGTGGATAACGCAGCATTTGATTTATATCACGGCGCATCTCTGTGTCTGCGTGTCTTAGAATTCTGCTCACTACATTAGCAGGCATTTCTTCTATGATATCAACAGCATCATCGACATAAAGCTCGTCGACAATTTCTTTGAGTTCGTTATCTGAAAAACCGATAATAAGAGCCTCCTGCATATCAGGTTCAAGCTCGACAAAGACCTCGGCTGCAGATTCTTTTGGTAGAAGACGGAACATAATTGCACGATGCCGTTCGGAAAGCTCAGAAAAGTGCACAGCAATGTCAGCAGGCTCCATATTTATAAGAAGGTCTTTCAGTTGTTGATATTTCTTGTCTTCAAGCAGCTGCATAAAGTTCTTGTGCATTTTCATCACCTCCTGATATTGATATAATGCAGATTAATTTATGGGTATATACTCTGTTGCCGGTGTTGAAGCAGGGGGAGTAACCGGTATGGGCTCAGGCGTTTGAACCGGTGCGGATGTCGGTTGCTGTGTCTGAGTTGAAGTGGAATTTTCCGCCGTAGGATCCTGTATGGGCATACTTGAAGGCTGCGCAGTTTGTGCATCTTCGGGATTTGACGACGGTGAAACTGAAGCAGTAGGTGAAGACGATGCCGATGCTCCTGTTGCAGTATGTTGGTTTTTGCAAAAACGTGAAGGGATGTTTCCAGCAACAAAGTAATCGGTTACTACGTAGCTACAGCCTGATGATGCGAGTTTGCCGGTATTTGAACATATCGAAGTTTTCTTAACGGAAGATGGTGCTACAAATCCGGCAGAGGTTTTGCCACTGTGAATTTTGTTCATAACATTCTTCCAGATTACACAAGAAGGATTGTTAGAAATTCCAGCAGTTTTAAGATTTTTTGGTGTATCGAAACCGAACCATACGGCACCAACATAATGGGTTGTATATCCGACAAACCATTTATCCTTGTTATCGTTCGTTGTGCCGGTTTTTCCGTATGCAGGAATATTATTAAGCTTTGCTGTTCGCGCTGTACCTGATCTGCCGTTTATAACATCACTAAGCATATCTGTCATTATAAAGGCAGTTGCTTCGCTGACTGCACGATGAGGTTTTTCGTCAAATTCAAGAAGAACCTCTCCTGTGCTGTCAAGAACCTTTGTATATGTGTGAGGTGTATTGTACATACCTCCATTTGCCAAAGCACCATAAGCGCCTGCCATATCTCTCACAGTAACACCGTCTGTAAGACCGCCAAGAGCCAGAGATGCGAGACTCTTGTCTGATGGAATAATGCTTGAAAGATTAAACTTGTTCTTAGCAAAATTATAACTGTTCTCGATGCCTAAAAGCTGAAGTGCCTTTACAGCGGTGGTGTTTGATGATATTTCAATACATTTAGAAAGTACCATATTGCCCTTGTAGCCTGAGTATGAGTTTGAGGGGCTCCAGTCTCCGATTGAGATTTTTTCATCTTTTAATACGGTAGCAGAGTTGAGCTTTCCAAGCTCTATTCCGGGGGCATAAACTGAAATCGGCTTGATTGATGAACCAGGCTGGCGCTTAGACTGTGTTGCACGATTCAATCCCCGAGCTTCAGTCTTTTTGCCTGCGCCTCCGACAAGACCTTTAATTTCGCCGGTTTTCGGGTCTAATACAACCATGGCAGACTGAGGTCCTTTGTTTGAAGGGAAGCCTGTTCTGTTCTCGTATACATTTTCCATTGCTTCCTGCACAGATTTATCCATAGTTGTGTAAATCTTGAGACCACCGGAGAACACTTGCTGTTCTGCGAAGGTTGAAGAATATCCCTTCTTTTCAACAAGATCATTTATAACATCACTTATAACTGCATCAACAAAATATGAATATACAGTTTTTCTTGACTCGGTAGCGGATGTGCTTAGACCTAAAGGACTGTTGACAGATGCTTCGTATTCTTCTTTAGTTATATAATCGTGGTCGTACATCTTTTTTAGTACGGTATTACGTTTTGCAAGTGCATTGTTGGGGTTTCTTATGGGGTCATAGTAGGTTGGACGTTGTGTTATGCCTACGATAAGTGCAGCCTCGGCGGGAGAAAGCTCAGATGCCTTTTTTGAAAAATACAAATTAGAGGCAGCTTCTACACCATTACACTGGTTAGAGAAATAGCTGATGTTAAGATACATTGTAAGAATAGTATCTTTGTTATCTATCTGCTTTTCCAAGGCTATGGCACGCATTATTTCCTTGAATTTTCTTGTAACAGAGCGGTCCTTTTCGTTTGTTATGTTTTTGATGAGCTGCTGGGTAATTGTACTTCCGCCATATGATGCGTTACCGATTCCGATTTTTGACAAGCCCCATTTTACTGCAGCGCCGAAGGTTCTTTTTAAGTCAATACCGTTATGCTGATAGAAACGCTCATCCTCGATTGCGACGGCGGCATTCTTAAGATTGATACTTATATCTTCAGAATCAACCCATACTCTGCGTTCACCTTCGTGATGAAGCTGAACTTCTTCTATTGCATTTCCGTCTGCATCGTTATAATAAACAAATGAAGAATAGTTAAGTGCAAGGTTCTGCACGTTCATATCCTTAAGGTCGTTAGAAACTGCAGTATACATTCCCGCTCCGATTCCGGCAAGAACAATAACAGCCACAACAAGAATTATGCCCAATGAGGCACATAAGCTGCGTAAGTACTTATTTGATTTGAAATTTATAATCTTCTTTGCAGTCGTTTTCCTCTTTGACGACGCTTTTGATGATGCTGTTTTTGAAGACGTAGCCTTTGAAGAAGTCGCTGTATTTGTTGTTTTTCTGGAAGATGTTGAAGATTTTCTTGCAGATGAAGAAGCGGAAGATGCACGTGTTCTCTTAGCGTGATTTTCGCTTGCTGCAATTTTGGCAGTATCAATCTTCTTAGTGTCATCTATGGTGTTTCTTGAACGCACCTTTGATTCAAGTTTGTCAGCCGGTATGTAGCTGTCGAGAGAGCGTGTTTTATAGCCGGCACTTGCAATCTGTCGTCTGACTGTTGTCGAAGATTCGTCTTCGTACAGATATTTGCGTCTGTAGTCGGCTTCGGTACGTTTTTTTACTTCAGTTGGGGTTTTTCTTTTGGTTCTCGTATCTGTGTTTTTTCTTGCGTGCTTCACCTGTAAATAGCACCTCCCATAGAATATTATCATTCCGTATAAAAGGAAATATGCACATAAAAATCTTCACAATATATTATAGTACAAAAAAGATGTTTTTGCAATAGTTTTCTTTTGTTTGAATAAAATTTGTGCTATTACAAAAGATATGTAAAAATGTAGAAATTGGAAGGGGTTTTGTAATGTATAAAAAAATTATTCTGCTTCTAACGATTATAGTTGTCGGTGTTATGATGATAATATCAATGCTAAACGATGAGATAGAAAATAGACTGCCGTCTGAAGATAAGAATACTCAGAGTCTTCCGAGGCAGGTAAACAGTACTGTTACTTCAGAGGAGGAAACATTTCTTCTGATTGCGGAAGATGATTATCTTAATCTCTATAACACCGACAGAAATGGTCCTCTTAGAATAAGTGAGAAAATAGATTTTAAAATTTTTCCTGCCGATGACGTGTACGAACTCAGAAAAGGGATTACTTTTGCAAGTGAAATCGAGGCTTATAAAATGATGGAGAACTTTATAAATTAGAAA
>JAHAZB010000104.1 GCA_018384175.1 Eubacteriales bacterium | reverse complement strand
GAGCACAAAGCGGCACAGAAAAAGAGCTTCACGAAAAGTGAAGCTCTGCCAAGCTGCCGCTTTGTGCGACGTGGTGCCGGTGGTCGGGGTCGAACCGACACGGTATCGCTACCACGGGATTTTGAGTGCTGAAATAGGAGTTTTATATACTCTTATCTAAAGTTATCAACCATTACGAAACCATCGGTTTTATGCGATTTCTGAGCCTTATTCCTCAATAACGCTGATATTCCCAAAATCACGTTTTCGGAAAAAGTGTTAGAAAAGTGTTAGATGAAATTTGTTTGTAGTCTGTATAGGTGATACTGTATTTTTTTCTATTTGCCCCATAACTTTATCTCCTCTTTTAAATTCCAGTTTCGACAAAGCAGTACCCTTCATGCCAATCCACATCGCCTTGCATCCAAACGCATTTTTCTTTAAAGAATGTCCCTGGACCTACTGCATAGCATTCACCTATTCTCAAGTGATGAGGCCCTAAAATATTTCTTAAGTTATTGATAAGGGTAATTTCTATGTTTGTTTTTCCTATTACTTCACATTCAGCAAGCGACAGGCGATTGTCCGTCAGCATAACCTTTTCAGTTTTTCCGATTTTTACTCTTATGGCATTTATTCCCATAACGTCAAATTCAATCACAGGATTTTTGCCTGCTATTTCAATTTCGCCTGTTAGTGTCATTTCTCCGCAGAAGAAAGGATATCCCTGCTGCTCAATATTTTTAACATTAACCTTATCTTTTGGAGCATCTATTTCAAAGCATCCGAAATATCTTATGGCATTTTTGTCAAGTTGTTCCCAATCGCCGTCAGTTTTAACAGAAAACTCTCCAAGAAGATATATTGGTTCAATCTCCATATCATAAACAAGCTTGTTTTTCTCACTTTCAAACGCAAATGCGTTCCTTCTGTTTTCATAGAACTCATCGCTCTGTTTAAAGTCGCAGTCAAAGGATATTGAGTTCTCACCGATTTTGATACATTTTGAAATATCCAGTTTTTTAAAGCTCTTGTCTATATAGTATCCACAAGTTGTTTTATCAATAGTTTTTCCGTTTACTTTGATTTCAAATATTTCAGGGGTTTCACATACTAAGAACAGTTCTTTTGGCAAATAATTCATTTTGATATGATAATCCTGATGAATTTTTACAGGTCTTTCAAGAGCATTTGCCCTCTCTGCGATATTCAGCACATATCCGTTTTTCTCCTGAAGTTCACCGTCAAAATAGTAATCACAATAATCGAGAGTAATAGCATTTTGAACAGGCTTTGAAATCTTAAATTCTCCCTCAACTTTTATGATGTCTTGTTTCATACTTTCCTTTACGGTCGTTTCGTCTTCAATCACCATAAGACTTCCCCAAGGCTCAAACTCATAGTCCTTTGCAAAATCGACAAGTTCGCCTGTGTAAATGTCAATCTTTTTGCCCTTAACATTTATGTTTGTAGTCTTTCTATCCCTTGATGTATTTACAAAATAATGAACGGTATATTCATCATTTGTCCTTTTCGCATAAGTAATTTCACCATTGTCGCAAACATCATTTGCAGGCATTTCCTCTGCTGTTATAACTTTCCCGCCCTGATTCTTAAATTCCTCAATCAACACCTTTGTGCTTGGCAAAACAGTTTCACAGGCAGAATCAATCACATAAGAATAGCTCTGTTCACCGATAATGAGTTTCCCATTTTCTACGCTTGCATGACGCTCCATAATAGTTTCATCACCAAGATGATACATAATATGCTTTTGCTCCAATGTTCGCATCAAGGACAGTAGGGTTTCATTAATCCTTGCTATTTCTGCATTATTTGAGCTTTCAGTTGGATTTCCGTCATAGATACTCCATGCGGTTGTCTGCGGATGAATCACAAGCACATCAGCACACTTTTTGCTTTCTGCAAGTATCATACTTTCTCTTGACATAGCATCAATGAAGCCTTTGTATTCTCTCCACCATGGCTGTTGACAGTACATTGCAGGTGGGTAATCACGTTTTCTGATTCCTCGTATTGAGTATCCCTCAAGATGCTGGCATAAAAGGTTTATTCCATGCACCATCTGCCATTCATAAATGCCTTTAAGCTCTGAAAAGCTGACATTATGTCCGCAAAGAGCAAAGGTCTCAGAAAGGATTTGCTTTTTCCCAAGCTGATCGCAAACTGATGAAACCTGCATCGGAGTTAAGCACTCATATATATTTCTGCCAAGCCAGTCCATTCCCGGAATATGCATATATTCATAATGCGGCATACATGCGCCGTTTGCAGTTAATTGTCTTAGCAGATTTTCTTCAAGCACCAGATGACCTGTAAGCTTTAATCCCCATTCACCGCATTTATCATAAATCTGCTTCATAAAGTTTTCGGAGAAAAGGTCTGTTACCATTTTCCAAAATTTTACTCTGGTGTTCTTATAATCACCAATCGGCAAGAATAATTCCTCGAGATGTTCGCATATAATTTCGTCATATCTGCTCTTATACTCATCCCCGAACACAAAGCTCCACGGAATACCATTTCTCGAAATCTGCGGTTCGTCTGTAAAGAATCCTTCTATTCTATTACCATATTTTTCATAATAAGGTTTATATGCACACTCAATAAACTCCGCAATCACTTTCTTGTCAAGAGTATCAACATAGAATGGATTCACTTCATAATAAAACCAATGCTCTCCGCATTTTCCGATAATGTTCTTTTCTGGTTTGGAACTGCTCATCCGCAGATATTTCTGCTGATATTCTACTCCCTTACCATTTACATAGCCATTACCGAAGCCACTAGGCCATCCGTTTTCATCATACGCCCATGCACCCATTCCTGTTTCCTCTGCAGTTTTTACGGCAGAGGAAACATTATCGAACCATTCCTTACCCATATATTCAGTTTGAAGACCTCCACGAGCGTGCATAAAGAATCCGCCAATGCCGACATCATCCATTTTATGTACCTGCTCCCGAGTTTCTTCTACATCTAGTTTTTCATTCCAACTCCAAAATGGAATCGGGCGATATTTCTTTCGTATATTCTTAAAATCCATATATTATCTCTCTTTCCTTATGGAGATACTTATATATTTACGTATAATTTGTAAGATGAATTAATATATTTTCAACAATATGGTTTTACGAAAAATATATTCTCTAAACATTATGGAAGTTCATATCAGCCACGTAGCATCATCCAAAATTCAATTAATATTTATTACAAATCATACGTCAATTTTTGTTTCTCTCACTATTTTTTTCAGTAAAAACATCTGTTTCATCTGTGCTTTTTGTAGAAAACTCTGAAATAACCGCACCATCAGGTCCAGCTTGAAACCAATGAAGCATTTCGGGCACAATCGTGTACTGCTCTCCTGGATTTAAAATTATCTCATGAAATACTGTAGTATCTGTCTCTGGTACAAATCCATGAATATTTTCTTTTTTCCCTTCACCCGATACATAAAGATAAACTTTACCATATCTACATCTAAAAGTTTCTTCTTTTCCTTCTTTCCCATCAGTTCCAATATGTTTATGTTCAGGACAAGTTTTCAATAAAATTCATCTCATCACCTTCTTTTTAACATTTGTATAAAAATTGTATATCCTTTCTTACCATTTGTCAAACAGAAATGTTTGTAGCATTTTGCTAAAACTTATTTATCCATATCTTCTACAACAAGATGTATAGGGGCAAAGCCTTGATTAACATTAACCGAAAAAGTTTAACTTATTTTCCTCTATTCAACAAACTGATTAGTTCCAACGAATTCAGCTTGTGGCATATTCATATTCTGATTGAGACCCGTAAGATAATACCAATTACCAATACATTTCCCAGTTGGTTAAGTATCTTGCAAGAGCTTCCATATAGTAATAGTCGCCCCAGATGTTACATTCATCTACGCCCATATTACCCTTGTAGTAATATACAGCATGTGCTAAAAGTCCGTTTGTTTTATCTGTGGGCTTGTATGCGTACTTTTCAATAAGTGCACGCATCATCGAATCTGCAATATCCTTGTAGAGTGATTTCCTCTCGTTATTCTCTGTGCATTTTACCATCTCTAAAAGTCCGCATATTGCAATAGCCGCCGCAGATGAATCTCTCGGCATATCATCTCCGTCTGTGAATACTAAGTCCCAGAAAGGAATAAAGTCCTTCGGCAATCGGTTTGCCCAGAAATGTACCGCCGCATCATATGTATCAAATGCAAATGTGGCATCTTCATATTTATGTGTGAGAGGTATTCCGTAGAGTCCCCAAGACTGTCCTCTTGCCCAGCAGGAATCGTCCGACCATCCCTGATGTGTAACGCCTCTTAAAGCTTCACCAGTCTCAGAATCAAAGAAGTATGTATGATGTGTTGAGCCATCTTCTCTGTATATATGCTTTACGGTTGTCTTAAAGTGCTTATATGCTATATCGTGGTATTTCTTATCGCCTGTAACTTCACTTGCCCAGTAAAGGAGCGGTATATTTATCATACAGTCGATAATAAGTCTGCATTCCTTCGCTTCACCCACATCGCCCCATGCCTGTATGAATTCTCCCTTATCCCTGTATCGTGTAATAAGATGGTCTGCTGCCATAATCGCTGCTTTCTTTGCCTTCTCATTTCCTGTCAGCTTATATGCCGCCACACAAGTCGGAACATACAAAAAGCCCATATCGTGATGATTTACACCTATCTTTTTTTCTATCTTCTGATAGAAAGAGTCTATATGTCCTTCTGCAATCTTCTTAAAGTACTCATCACCTGACATTTCATATGAAAGCCAGAGCATACCCGTCCAAAAGCTTGTTGTCCATCTACTGAGTCCGTCATTATTATCCACAGCAGGATAATAGCCGTTCACACTTGCATCATCAGGAAACAAATCGATAAATTTAGGTGCCGAATTTCTTACTATCCCAATTGCATTATCGCGAGCATCAATAAGCATTTCTTTCGTCAGCCCTCTCGCATATTCCCTAAAGCGTTCTCTATTTTTTAATTTTTCACAAGTCATAATTATCTCCTAAATTATTGGGCAATGTTAAGTGTTTCGCCCGCTTTCACGCAATATACCTCGTCTTTAATTTCATTTTCATTTTTAGTTCCTCCCATTTTATATACCTGTATTTACAAAGCAGTAGTCATCGTCCCATTCTTTTCTGAAATTCCTGTTCCAGACACATTCCTCCTGAAAAAAATCACCGGGACCGACCATATATGCCTCACCCTCTTTAAGATGATGAGGCCCAAGTAAGTTTCTTAGGTTATTTATGAGCGTAAGCCTGATTTTTGTCTTGCCCGTTGTATTAAATATATCAAACGGAAGTCTGTTATCAGTCAGCATTACCCTTGTAATACCGTTAATTTCCACTTTTACGGCATTTACTCCGTGCACATCAAGCTCGAGAGTCGGATTGTTGCCGGTAACATCTATCGTACCTTCCAAGGTAATTTCACCGCAAAAGAACGGATAGCCCTGCTTTTCAATATGCTTTATATCAAGCATTCGTGCCGGCTTATCAATAACAAACTCACCTTTATATCTTAAGCCGTCCCTCCCTACGCCTATCCATTCTCCATCAGTCCTGACAATAAAATCTCCAACAAGATAAACAGCCTCTATTTCCATATCATATACAAGCTTATTCTTTTCACTTTCAAAGACATACGCTTTCTTATGATTCTCGTAGAATTCGTCCGATTGTTTGAAATCGCTGTCAAAGGATATCGTATTTTCTCCAAGCTTCATATATTGAGAAATTTCAATTTTTCTGAAGCTCTTATCTCTGAAATATCCTGCATCTGTTTTGTCAATTACTACGCCGTTTATCGAAATCGTGAATATTTCCGGTGTTTCGCAAACAAGAAACAAGTCTTTCGGCAGATAGTCGGCCTTAACAAAATAATCCTGATGTATTTGCACCGTTCTTTCAAGGGCATTAGCTCTTTCTGCGATATTAAGGACATATCCGTTTTTCTCCTGCAGTTCGCCATCAAAATAATAATCGCATTTATCGAGTGTAAGACTGTTCTCTGTTGCCTCGACCACCCTGAATCTACCATAAGGCTTAATTATTGTCATATCCTCTGCCTGCTGTATATTTTTACTGCCATCCTCAATGACCATAAGACTTCCCCACGGCTCAAACTCATATTTACCTGCGAAATCTTTCAACTCGCCTGTGTAAATATCCAAAACCTTACCGTTTACATTAAATACCGCTGTTTCGCGGTTTGGCGATGTATTTACAAAATAATGTGCATCAAAATTATCAAAGCTGCGCTTAGCATATGTAATTCTGCCATTTTCAACAACATTGTTTATATTTAACTCATCTGATGTAATAATTCTTCCTCCATTTGATGTAAATTCCTCTAAAAGCCGCTTGGTATTATCAAAAAGCTCCTCACAGCAATCGTATACCACATAGGAATAGCGCTGCTTTCCGACAACCATCTTACCATCTTCAACCCTTGCATGACGCTCCATAAGTGTCTCATCACCCAAATGAAAGAGAATGTGCTTTGCTTCAAGTGTTTTTATTGTGTTTATCAGCTTTGTTTCAAGCTCATCAATCCCCTTATTCTCACCATTGTCATACATAGTCCACGCAGTTGTCAGGGGATGTATTACAAGGACATCAGCACTTATTTTTCCTTCAGCTAAAATCATTCCAATTCTTGACAATGCATCGTTGATTTTTTCATATTCACTCCACCACGGCTGCTGTATATACATCGCGGGCGGATAGTCTCTTTTTCTTATACCCCTGATTGAATATCCCTCTAAGTGCTGACAAAGAAGGTTTATTCCGCGAACCATCTGCCATTCATAAATCCCTTTAAGCTCTGCAAAGCTTACATTATGTCCGCAAAGTCCGAAGGTCTCCGAAAGAACTGTTTCCTTCCCCATCTGTGCCGCCGCCGAGCCAAGCTGAATTGGGGTAATACAGTCAAACATATCTCTTCCGAGCCAATCCATCCCCGGTATATCCATATACTCATAATGCGGCATACAAGAGCCGTTTGCACTAATCTGCATCAGAATAGAATCCTCACAGGAAATATGTCCTGTAAGCTTTAATCCCCAACCCTTGCAGACTTCGTATATCTGTTTCATATACGCCTCGGAGAAAAGGTCTGTAACCATCTTCCAGAACTTAATTCTTGTATTCTTGTAATCATTAACAGGCACAAAGAGCTCTTCAAGATGCTCTTTTATATTCTCGCCATACCGCTTTGCGTATTGTTTCTCAAAGGTAAAGCTCCACGGAATACCGTCTCTTGAAACCTGCGGCTCATCTGTGAAAAAACCCTCTATCCCCTTCCCATATCGTTTGTAATATGGTTTGTATGCCACATCAATAAATTTCGCTATAACATTTTTATCAAGCGTATCAACATAAAACGGATTTACCTCATAATAGAAATAATGTTCACCGCATTTGCATATAGCAGTCTCTTTATGTTTGAAATCGGTTTCCATTCTAAGGTATTTCTGCTGATACTCTACGCCAAGACCATTTACAATACCGTTACCAAATCCGCTTGGCCAACCGTTTTCGTCATATGCCCAGGGACTCATCCCCGTTTTCTTTGCCTCATCTATTGATGCCTGAACGTTTTGAAACCATTCATCACCCATATACTCAGTCTGCAGGCCACCTCTTGCATGCATAAAAAATCCGCCGATACCCGCTTTGTCCATTGTTCTTATTTGCTCTTTTGTTTCATTTGTATCAAGCTTTTCGTTCCAGCTCCAGAATGGTATAGGTCTGTACTTTTTAGATATATTCTTAAAATCCATAATATAATTTCCTTTCAGAATTACGGCATAGTTACTGCATTAGCACCGTGAGATAACTCATAACATTTTCCGTCTATGTTTAAGCTGACCTTAATCGAAAACGGAATATCTGCAAATATAACAAGCTTCCCGTATCTTTTCTCACACTTTAAGAATATACTTCCACACAAAAGCGGTATTCGCATTTCAAAGTACATGAGTTCTTGGGGGATATGGGGGGTTAGTACATATTCTCTATTTGCTACAACTACCTCAAAGCCTGCAAGCTGTCTAAACATCCATCCAACAGATGCTCCGTACATCGGGTGATTATGTGAGTTCATTCCTGCATCCTCTTTAAGCTCAAACCTCTCCCAGAGTGTTGTCGCACCATTTGCAAGCATATATCCAAAGGACGGATACTCTTCTCTTGCAAGAATTTTCCACGCAATATCGGTATAACCGTAATGAGAAAGCATATCCAGAAGCATTGGGGTTACAATGTTTCCTGTCTTTATTCTGCACCCACCATCGATAACTGCATCTGCCATTACCTTTGCCGCTTCGGTTTCATATTCCTTTGGGATAAGCTTTGTGTAGAGTGCAAGAGCTTGCTCGCCTTGTGTCCCCTTGCCGACATATGCCGTTTTCTGTCCAAACCACTTATTGAGGAATGCTGTTTTGATACGTTCCTTTTCCTCTTTGTAGCTATCATTTATTCCAAGTATATCTGCAAAATCTTCAACTAAGCATAATGTCATATAATACATAGCTGTTGACATCATTTCACCCGAAATATATCTTGAATTTGCCGCACCGGGCTCATAGCCCTCAAGTCTTTCTGCATCAGAATCACCGATTGTATCTACACAGTAACAACAATCCTCCGGTCCTGCCCAATCACCGTAATAGGAATAATCAACAATACCGTTAGGTGCGTGTTTTTTAAGGCAATTACACCATTTCTTAAAGCTCTCATAGTGCTTTTCTATAACTCTTGCATCACCTGTCATTTTGTAGTGTTCTTTTGCCGCAACAAGAAATGCACAGCATACAGGGTCAGCAGGGCGTTCTCCGAATACAAACGGTGCAGTACAGGTAATAGCTCCGTCCTCTCCCTGCTCGTTTGCAATATCTCCTGCAATCTTTTCAAACAGTCTTGCACAGTTAAAATGATACGGCATTGACATAAACCTTACCGTTGCGTCGTTCATCCAAGCCATACGCTCATCTCTTTGAGGACAATCTGTTGCAAGGGTATGCAGATTAGCTCTTTCTGTGCGTACTGCAGTATTGTAATACTCTGTAACCACTTGATTTCCGCACTTAAAGAAACCGTCGGTATCAATATCGGTATAAAAGTTTAGTGCTGTTATCTCTATTTCGCCATCAAATTCGCCCTTTATTTCAAGTGATGCATAACGGAAGCCGTGATATGTAAACTGCGGGGCAAAATCAATATCACATTCGCCGTCTTTTGCTATATACATATCTTCTGCCTTTGCACTACGGAGTGTATCACAGAAAAGCTCTCCTTTTTCGGACACTTCTTCAGAATGACAAAGTATGAATTTTGTATTTTGGCAAATTCCTTTTGCTCTTAATCTTACTACACCTGCGAAGTTTTCGCCAAAATCGTATATTGTTTTTCCGTTTACTATGTAGCTGGTCTGTGGCTTTAGTTCTCTTTTTACGCATACAGGCTCAAGATACTGGGCTGATAGCTTAAGAGGTTTGAACTCTGAAATAATTGCACTCTTTTCAGGCGGAATAATTGCATTTTTATCATACACCTCACCATCAAAAAGATGTGAGCTTACTATATTCCCCGTAGTTACATTCCAGTCGGTATCTGTTGTGATTGTTTCCTTTTCGTCATTTTCATAATACAGAACAAGCATTGCCCACAGGCATTTTTTGCCCATAAATTCAATTTGCCTTACGGAAGACATATTATCAAGATAATGACCGTAGTTAGTTCTCCAACCGCCTGCAACTGTGATTTGAAGTTTGTTTTCACCAATGCTGAAATTGTCAACATCAAGCGGTGTTGTAACATAAAAGCATTCCTTTGCATAGTTTGTATGCAAAGGCTGAAGTCGGTAATTATCTGTTTCATTACCATTTATGTATGCTTTAGAAAGTCCAATACCGCAATGGTATAGTACCGCTCTTTCAGGCTTTTGAGTAATATTGAAATCTTTTGTAAAATATTGCACTTCAAAATCCTTTTCATACGGCGATTCTATCCATTTTCCGTATAGCTTATCAAAGCAGGCAGTTTTGAAATATGATTTTGCAGCTTTACTTACATTTCCATCCTTATCAAAAAGCTGTAATTCCCAATTTACTACTGCACCCGAAGGAAGCGGCAAACCGCTATATTCACAGCTTGTCTGCTCGGATTTTACAAAGCCACTGTCCCACAAAATATTATCTGCAAAGCTTACAGTAATTCTGTATGCGGTCTGTTCTTTACCAAATACTCCCCAACTGAATACCGGTTTTTGATTATCTGATACAGCATATTCAGGTTTTGTGTAGTTTACTTTTAAGTTTATAGGCTTGAACATAACATCCTCCTCACTACATTCTGTGAAACGTCCTGTACCTTACTTTATTCTTGTTCTATACTTATTTTTACCGAAACACTGTTCTTACCGTTTGCAGCAAAACATTTATAATGTCCGTTTCGGTTGGCGTAAAGCTCTTCGGTGTCTGTTATACAATCTGAAGTATAACGGCACACCCAATCATCATATTCAATCTCAACCGAATCTTCCGTATTGTGGATAATTGTATGCTTTTCTCCGTCAAATTCAAAAGCAGGCAATAGTATTCTTAAATCCCCCTGACCGGCGGCGGCAATTTCAATGCCGTTTTCAGAAATTGTTACTTCTTCACTTATAACATCACCGCTACCAAGCACACATTCAAGCTTAACAAATAACTTGTTATCCGATATTTGCTTTTCAACCACTGTATATTCAGTTGATTCATCGCAGGCGTAAATATAATCATTACCGTGCTTTATCCCACAGCAGATTGACAACGGCGAAGGATTTGCTATATCAAGTTCGTAATTGGGATGTTCTGTAAACGGAACAGATAGGCATATTGCAGAAGGTGCTCCCCTTCGGTGTATTCTTCCTATACCGCTTGAATCATAATGCGTGTCTGCGTTTGTATCAAATTCGATATAATAGTGACCAAATTTGCCAAACAGCTTATGGAAATACTGCGAGGTCTCCCATATAAAATTACCATATTTCTCAGAACAATAAACTTTCTGAATTGTATCATCTGCCAGTACATATGCACAATAAAGCCACGAAGCTGTTGTTATCATATACTTGTTAAAATGAGCATATTGTTCACAGCCATACATACTGTTTATATCATAATAATTTTTAACGTGGTGTATTTGTGTACATTTAAGCCAAGGAATAATACTTTGAGTGGCAATATGTGCTGCACGCCTGAAGATACCTGCACGTTTTAAGTCGCCACGCTTCTTGAAGGTTGAAGCGTAGTATTCGCAAAGCGCCGCCAAAAAAGCTTCGTTATGTAAAAACTGATTACTTCTGCCTCCGAACGGTATCTCACCGCTTACAGATTGCATATATAATATTATATCGGCAGATTTCATCAAGTAATTTTCAAGTTCAATGCGTGCCTCTCCGTCAAAACCAAAATGCAAAGCTAAAGCAAGTTGCAGTCTTGTAACCATATCATAAACCATAGGCTCATCAGGGTCTCGGTACATTCCGTTTTCATCAAATGAGAACAACTGTGATTTTATCTGATTATCTATAAACGAGCTCTCGTCGCCGATTCCGGCATATTTACGAAGCTGTTCACTTGCAGCGTTAAATGCTGCCCAGTTTCCGATTCTTTTAGGAGGAACTTCGGCTATTACTCTGTAGGCTTTGTACGGGTTTATTAAAGCCAGGCTATTTCTCCAGTTATCAGTTACGGATTTTTCAAATATTTCTGCTCTTTCAATTTCCAATAAACAGAAAATGATTTCCTTTACCGAAAAATCATTTCCGACCTCGCCTATATGTCCCCATTTCTCCAGAGCAGCAGGGATATTGCTGCAGCAAAAATCCATCATTTTTTTAAAATCATCTTTCAGTTCGGATTTTCTGCCGTGGGCAATAAGTATACCAAGATTTGCTGTCAGACGCGGATAGCCGTGTTCTTTTATTCCATTTTCAAAAACGTCCTTGGTGTATTCTTTAATATGCTCATTTGTATATGCACCAAATACCGTCTCAATTAAATCTATATACTTCTCTTTCATTTTCTTTCCCTTTCTGAAAGAAATAGCCGCAAAAAACTGTTTCTGCGGCTATTATCCTACTCTGTAATTATCAAACATCAATCTGTTTATAGATTGCTTTACCTGTCTGCGTGTACGCAATTACAGTTAACTTGTGATTACCGTCAGCAACATTATCTACGGTCGCGAAAATTTCACTGCCACTTACGATATATGTCATATTCTCGCCGTCATAAAGCACTCTTGCACCGCTTACACCCTCTGGCAGTGTTGCTGTAATGCTTATTGTATCGTCATTTCTGTCAGCAACAGCAATTATTTCGGGAAGTGCCGTCTTTTCTCCTGCGGTAAAGAGTCCCACATCTGCAAGCTTATACGAAAGAGCTGTTTGTGTTGTTTGTACACCTATTCTCACGTACATACGAGTGCTGAGGATTGAATGAATATCAGCGGCAGTTCCGCTAACCTTTTTACTAAAATCACTCCACTTAAAGGAGTAATTATTCCAACCCTCCTTTATAGGTATAAGCTCTGATGTTGCAAGAGTAAATGTTGCATTGTTGCTATTTGAAATCTGTATAGTCATATAATTTTCAATACTCTTTTCTACAGTCTTGTCAAACCATACCGACAAGGTCATTCCGTCATAAAGAGACAAATCCTGAGTTCTGGTAAACGTAAACGGATAATAGTATCCCCCATTACCATCAGATGTAACATCAAACTTAATGCCATCACTTGCAATCGATATACTGCCTGTAAAGTTATCTGTCTTGCCCGGAGCCTGCCAGCCGTCGCCTGTAATTTTATCTGCGGCATGCAATTTTGTGAAACTCTCAATATCTCTGTCAAAGCTCACCCATGCAGCATACGGACTTATCTCCGCGCCGCCAAATGTACCCGAAATAACAAAATCATATGTTGCTCCAAATACCGTATTTGCATTGCTTTTCAGAACGAGGTCAACTGTTGCAGTTTTGTTTGCAGAAACGGTGAGTGGTTCTGTCGGGCATACAATATCAAATGCGCTACCGTTTTCCGCAACAGCTGTGAGTGTACCGCTCATATCGGTATCGGAAAAGTTATATACCGTAACTGATACGGTATTATCATCAGCATACGACAAAGAATAACCATTTGTCTTGTCCGTTTCTGTGTTTACAACAGGATACTCTGCAAAGAGAACTATCTTATCCGCATCGGTAAACTCTGTTTTTTTAGGCTCATTAAACACACTCGGTCTTTCATACACATTATTAGGTGCATCCGATTTATCATATACGAAATACATCGGATTTCCCGAAAGAGTTACCGTATCCTGAGAAAGCAAATTACCCATTACATCGTAAACCTGCGCTTTGCTGTCTATCGTATAGGCTGTTTGCGTAGTTCCCCACAGAATTTGTATAACCTTGCTGTCATTCTGCATAGCATAACCACATACACCTGCCGGCAAAGAATGTACATTACCAAGGAATGTAGTGCCTTCAAGCATCTTTGTCATAACAGCCTGAACTGCATATGCAGGTCTTGGCTCTCCGTTCGCATCAAATACGCCGAAGTCCGCACCACCTTCGATATAAGGCACACCTATAAACATAAACTGCTTATCAACACCCGACGCAATAGCCTCGAGGTATGCAGGTACAATATGCTGTGCCTGTGCTATACACTGAAGATCTGTAAGCTCCGCCTTACCATTTTCTATAAACTGACGTATGCCCGACTCGGTTTGCCATATAGGCTTATCGCCTATGCCGTACAAATCTGCAATAACCCTGTACATCTGCATCTTGTCCTTTTGAGGAGCAGGAACATCTCCCTCCGCCGCTTCATAGGTAAGGTGTGTATGATAGTTATAAATATCAAGATAATCCATCACGCCATTTTGGAACAAAAGGTGATTATATCCTGAACTATCAATAGTTGTGCACAGTCCGCCCAATGCAATCATCGGGTCAACATCTGCATTGTCGGCGGCAATTGCCGCAGCTTTAAAAAGTGCTGCATAATGGTCTGCACCTTCTTTTGAAAACTGGTAAGCATCCTGCTCATTCCAGATTTCCCACACATCTACAAAACCTTCAAGCCCCGCTGACGCATTAGCTATAAGGTTATACATTATATTGGGTGTCTTGGGCAGGGTTGCGCCGCTGTTTTTTGCCCATAACGGAGCGGTGCTGAAGGTCTCGGTCACATTAAGGCCTGCATCTTTAAGTGTATCGGTATCACCTTTTATATAGTTGTAATTGTATGTACCCTCTTTTGCCTCAAGCTCTGCCCAATTAAAGCGGTCTCTTGTCCAGTCTGCTCCTGCAAGCTTTGCCGCTTTTGCATACTGTCTTTGCTCGTAATGTGAATCGGTAAGATGCGAGGTTGCAAGGTCGATGGCAAATGGATTGTACACATTGCCCGTTCTCTTACTGCCATCAGGAACAACTGCAAATGCAACCGTGTCATCTATCAGAGTGCCAGTTACGTCAAGCTCATACCACCCGGTAGGCATATCCGCAACATTTATGCTTTCTCTGTAACTGCCGTTTGATACTGTTACCTTTCCGCTCTCGCAGACAGTACCGAAATAATTACTGATTGTATAGCTTACTTCGCTGTCATCTGTCGCAACACCGTCAAGCAGAAGGTCAAAGGTTACTCCGTCCTGTTCTTCAAATATGTTAAGAGTTGCATTGCGTGCTTTTAAAGTCGCCATAGTCGCGGTAGCTACAACAGGTACAAGTTCAAAATAATCCACCTCAAAAACTACAGAATTGTTCAACCAGTTTTTACCTTCTATATTCAATGTCAGAGTATTCGTACCTTTATTAAGCTTAACCTTGCCAAAACTGTATTTATTCAGCAGCTCCGCCTCAAGTCCCGAAACTCCAATTGTAACATCTTCTTTAAATTCTGCATCGCTGCCGTGTACCGGTTCTTCGTTGTTTACAGCTACGAAGCAATCGGCAGTATATCCTTCTTCAAAGTTGGATACCACTGCGGTTAAATCATAGATTCCTGCTGCTGCACAGTTCACATTATATGTAACGGTGTAATCGGCATCGGGGTCAAAAGTTCCCTTCCACAAATGAAGAAGTGTTCCCGATACCCCTTCGCCGCTTAAATACTGCGGTGTAAAATCACTTGTTTCTCCACATTCAGCCTCTACCCTTATAACCTGAGGAACTGCTTCCTTCCATTCAATCGGGGCACTATAAGGTCTCAGAGTCTGAACATCCCATACAAATGTTTTTATATCCCTGTCAAGTGTATACGGAATACTGATAGTATCTGTAATAGGGGTTCCATACTTGACAGTTTTTGTATCAGATACAACGTAATCAAGCGCATTTTCATTATAGACCGCAGTGATTACATAAACATCTCTGCTTGTTATCCCGCTGTTTGATATTTTGTACTGCATAGATGAGAACTCTGCATCTGATGTTATATCAATGCACTCTACCGAGAGATACTTGTCGGCACCTGCCTCATCAACATTATAAGTTGCACTATCGGTTTCTCCTGCACTTTTTGCATATACGGTCATAGTGCCGTAGCCTGATTTATTAGGGTTATGTATAAAACTGAAGCTCGCCTGACCTCTGGTGTCGGTATAAAGCTGGTCCATATATATTGTATCACCGTTTTCGTTTTCGACCCTTAGCAAAACAGGTTCGTATTCTCCCCCATAGGTTGTCAAAACCGTACCCGAAACCTCAAGTCCGGACTTTTCATTAAGAGTAAGCTCCGTAGCCTGTGCACAAACCGACGGCAATATCACAAGAAGTAACGCACAAATCAATTTTTTCATCATATATCTCCTTTCAACAGGTATCTTGTTATTCTTTTACTGCACCTAAGTTCATACCCTCTATATATACCCGAAGAGTACACATAATAAGTATCATAAGAGGTATTGATACAATGGCATATGCCGCCATCTGAAATCCAAAATCGGTACCGTATTGTCCTATAAGTCTGTTAAGACCGATAGGAATTGTTCTGAGTTCATCTGTATTGAGCACTATAAACGGCCACATAAAGCTGTTAAAAGAGCCAAAAAAGGTGAACAGACATATACTTCCCAGAACAGGCTTTGATACAGGAATTACAATGTACCTGATAATTCCAAACTCGCTTGAACCGTCGAGTCTTGCCGACTCAAAAATAGAATCAGGAATACCGTAAAAAAAGCTTCTCGCAAGCATAATAGGCATAATACAGCCTGTTGCAATCTGCGGAAGAATAACTCCAGAATGTGTATCATTAAGACCAAGTGAATTGATATTTATAAGCATTGGTATCAGAATCAGCGCAACCGGTATCATTTGGAACATCATAAGCAAATAGAACAAGAACTGTCTGCCTACGAATCTGAGTTTTGCAAAAGCGTATCCTGCCATCACCGAAACAAGTACAACACCCACAACAGTCAGCAGTGTTATTTTGAATGAGTTTATGGCATAAATATGAATTACTTCCCACGCCTTTATGTAATTATCAACATAGACGGGAAACTGTATGCCCCAAAAATTTGTTATAAAACCAATCTGGTCTTTTGTTGATGTAACCAACATCAGATAAAACGGAAAAAGAGTTATTGCAGTCATTAGAACGAGGATTGCAATTATGATAATTCTCCATACGGATATTTTTTTCTTACGCATCTTTATCCTCCTTGAATCTCATAGCAAATACACTTGCCGCCATTGTCGCCACAAACAGAACCACCGAAATTGCACAAGCATATCCAAACTCCGGTTCACTGCTGCCAAAAGCAGTATTATACATATAAAGACCGGGCAACAATGACGCATTATTAGGTCCGCCGTTTGTCATAATAAGGTTTTTCTCATATTGCTGCACCAGACCTATAATACCATATACTACAAGCACCTTAAGCTGCGGCATAATTATTGGAAGCTCAATTTTGAAGAATATTGTAGCTTCTGTCGCTCCGCTTACCCTCGCCGATTCAATTACAGATTTATCCACACCCTGAAATGCAGAATAAAGAATAATAAAGCTCGTTCCCGCCACCCAAGGGAAACCAACGAATATAAGTGCATAGTTTACTGTATCGGGGTTTCCGAGGAAGTTGGGGTAATTTACTCCGAAACTCTCAAGAATTCTCGAAATAACACCGATATCCGGATAGTAGATGAACTTCCACATCAAAAGTGTTACAACACTGGGCACTACCATTGGTACAATAAATACTGCTCTGAAAAACTTTTGCAATGTCTGGTTTGCCACACTTTGCACAAGCTTTGAAGTAACAACCTGCACGAAAAGACATACAAACATTCCGACAAGATAAATCAAAAGTCGCACCATAGAATTCCAAAATTTAGGGTCATCGAAGAAAAGCTTTTGATAATTTTTAAGACCCACAAAAACATTCATCGCCATACCGTCATAGCGATAAAATGATTTTATAATCGCAGTTGTTAGCGGCATAAACAAAAATGTGAACAAAAACACAAACGCCGGCAGTATAAACAAATAAGCATAAAGATTTTGCTTTTTTGCAAGTATAGATGAATGTGTTTTATTTGTTTTGGACAATACTGATTTACTCATACTAACTCCTCTATCATTCTTTTACTTTATATATGTTACGGTATTCCTTAGGGGAATATCCGGTCGATTTCTTAAACAGTGTACGAAAATATTTTGAGTCATTATATGAAAGATAATACATTATCTCTTCCACGTTCATATCCGTCTCTGTCAGCAGCTTCTCGGCTGTCATCATACGTTTTTGCGTAATATACTCTAAAAAGCCCATTCCTGTTCTCTTTTTGAATGTGCGACTGAAATATGATGTTTCCAGACAAGCAAGTGTCGCCGCTTCCTTTAGTGTTATTTTCGTAATATTATCGTCAATATATTTCATTAACACAGACCATTTATCGTCCGTATCAGGCATATCACCATTTGCTCTACCTTTTTTATCATCAAGCTTTTTAAGAACAATTTTTATCGCATCTATCATCTTGTCCTTTGTAATGGGCTTTAAGAGATAACTGCTGACATTACTCGCAATTGCCTCCTGCGCATATTCAAACACTCTATATCCGCTAAGAACAATGATTTCTCCCTGATAACCGTTACTGCGAAGCTTTTGTATCATAGTCAGACCATCCATTATCTTCATACGAATGTCTGTTATGACTATATCGGGGGGGTCCTGCTCAACAAGCTTTAAGCCATCCTCGCCATTCATTGCCGAACCGACTATCTCTATATTAAGTTCCTTCCAGTTAAGCAGAATTTTGAGTCCTTCACAGGTAAAATACTCATCATCTACAACTATCATTTTGTACACTTTCCTAGTCTCCCTCCTTAATATATTTCTTGCTTTCACATACAGGAAGATGTATCAACACTGTCGTACCCTTATTAGGTGTACTGTACATCCTTATGCCAAACTGCTCTCCGTACAAAAGCTTAATTCTCTGATTTACATTTTTAAGTCCAATCGACTTACTCTTTGATATGTTTTTTTCATCATCAATGTAGCTCATAACCTGACTGACCATTTCCTCAGTCATACCCACGCCGTTATCCTTAATGATGAATACTACCTCATCCTTTATCTGCCTTACCAGAACATTTATCTCTATTCCCTTGTCCTTGTAAATAAAGGCATGCTGGATAGAGTTTTCAATAATAGGTTGGAGTAAAAACTTTATCGTGTAGAAATTTTTAACATTTTCAGGTACATCAATTGTATATTTTATTTCGCCGTAGTACCTGAATTCAAGAATTTTGAAATAGCTTATCAAATTTTCGATTTCGTCTTCAATCTGTACCTCCACCTCATCGTGCAGGTTAAATCTTATAACCTCACCAAAATGTCCGCACATATTAAAAGCATCGTCAGTTCTTCCTGTGAGCGTTATCATCTGTATAAGCTGCAAAGTATTAAAAATGAAATGAGGATTGATCTGCTTTTCCAATGCTTGAATATACGCTTCCTTTACTTTAAGATTCAGAAGATAGTTTTCGTTAAACTGCTTGTTAAGCTTCGCTATCATATTATTGAATGAATAGTACAGATATCCGATTTCGGTTTTATCATCGATCATCGCAATCTCGTCATAGTTACCGTCTTCGACCTTTTGAAGATGTTCAGAAAGCTTCATTAGAGGCTCATTCATATAATTAGACACCTTATAAAATGCTACCATCGCAACTGCAATCGAGAACAGCGCAACAATGAGTGAAGTGATAATAATGAGGAAAATCGGGGTGTAAATATGCTCAACAGGCATTACACCCACAATCTTCCAGCCATCCACAGAGGATGGGATGTGTTTAATATAACAACGGGTATTTGTATCACCTATCCTATACATACCGCCACTTCTCTTAAACACATCCTCAAAGCCTCTGCCAACATACTCACGAAAACCACCGCAACATATATTGTTGTATCCGTCCAGAACAATTATTTTTGCACCGCTATGCTCAGCCTCGGCAAAGCCCTGCTCGTACACGATGTCATCATCAACAAAAACTACCATATCCCCTGCATTAACCATTGTATAGTCACCGTCAAGATAGCCTATGTTTTTGTAATAAGCAAGATAGCTCTTGCCGTCTATCATAATCGAACGCCATGCAGACTGTCTTTGCTGCTGATAATCATTAACTACCGTTTCAAACGCAGCTTCTGCATTACTTAGCTGAATTTGTCCGATACTGACGAAGGTGTTGTCGTTGTCCCTGTATGAAATTCCGCTTATTCCCGATAGCGAAAAGTAAAACTCCTTAATCTTTTCCTCAACAGACATTCTGTACTGCTGATACGAAATATACTCATTCTTTCTGTCTGAAAGGTCTACAAGTATATTTACTATTGACATATCGTTAAGACTATAATCATACTGATTAAGGTAGCTGTACATTACCTTGTCTGACAAGCTCATCATATTGTCAAGATTGCTGTCTGTTTCATTCTGCATCTCGAAAAACAATACGACACTGTTTATTACAATAAGCAATATCATACAGACACTAAACAATATGACTGCAACACTAAAAAGCTTTTTCCAAAACGGTTTTACATCGCGGCTATTCATAAAATTACCTCATTTCAAAGGTTTTAATAAATTACTCTGCTGTATTAGGCTTAAACTCTCCAAGAATCATCGGCAAGGTATCAATCTCATAATTATTTCCAGGACCATATTCGGGGTATTTTTCTTTTCTTCCTTCAATTGCCATTACAATAGCATTCTGAGACTGCTCTGCAAGATATTCAACATCAAGACCTTCGCCCGATACAGCGGATACGTTTGCATTATGGTTTGCAAACTCAGCCTTGCTTGAGCCGATGGTATAAATGCCCAAAGGCGCACGGTTTCCGCCCTGGAATGCCTTGAAGGACTCATCAATTTCAAGACCATTCATTACAGGGATGCTGTATGTTGCTTCTATAAACTCAGCATACTTGTCTGCTGATGTGATAAACTTAAGAAAATCAACAGCGGCATCAAGAATCTTCTGATCCTTAGCAGCGTGATTTGTAACTGCAAGTGCTGTAACATCTACTATTGCCATTGAGCCACCCGGACTGGGTGTATCCTCTGTTGTGAAGTTAGGGAACGGGAATGCGCCTACTTCAAACGGAAGTTTTTCATCGCCTGTGAATGCTTTTAAATCCCAGCTGCCCGAGAAAATGTGTCCGACCTTACCGCCGAGGAACAGTGCCTTAGCACCTGCTTCGTCAAGGCCAGTTGAATTGGGGCAGTATTTTCCGTATTCTTCAAGATATGATATATATTTTTTGTAGTTATCCTGAAACTTGCCAGGAACTGTAATATCATAGTACCCCTGGTCGATTGCCTTGTAAATCTCGTGATTATCAAGATTGTTATCTCCGTTATAGTTAAGCTTCGGGTCTGAAAGATACTCTTCGCTAAAGAGTCCTGTCGCTACATTCCACGAAAGCCAGCTGATTGCATCAGCTTTCTGTCCCATCAGTGCAACCGGAGTTATATCATTCTGCTGCATAATATCAAAGTTTGAAATCATTTCTCTCCATGTTTTCGGTACTTCAAGACCAAGCTCTTCATAAATATCTTTATTGTAGTAATAAGCAAGACCAAGACCCGTTAAAGGCAGACAGTGGTTTTCACCTCTGAAATACTGTGCCGCTGAAACTCTTCCTTCAATAAAGTCATCTCTCCAAGCCTTGCCTGTATTGTTGTAGGGGTTCGGCCGATTAAGATGCTCGCTTATATCAACCAAGTATCCCGACTCAACCTGCTTATTGAGGTTTGCCGGCATATTGTACTGGATATCAGGTGCATTATCGGATACAAACTGGGACTGAATCCACTCCTGATAACCGCTGTTCGGCTGGCTCATCAGCTTAATGGTAACATTGTTGTGAAGTTCCTTGTACTCCTCGGCGAACTTTGAGAACACAGTTTCGAGTTCTCTGCCCGTACTCGGCTCCCAGAATGAGAAGGTAACAGTTATACTCTCATCTCCATCTGTCGGCGTGCTTGAATTAAGTCCGCAGCCTGTCATCATTATTGCCGCTGCAAGTGCTGCCGCTATCAATTTGCTGATTTTCTTAAACATTCTCTTTCACTCCTGTTTATTTAATAATTATTATATCACGAGGCGAAACCTGACTCGTACATACTATTACATCCTCTGCCGACTCTGCTCCGGCAGCCACACTCGGAATATCTCCGACTGTTCCGATATATACCTCCACATCGGTACCTTCCACGTCACATACATACACCGTAAAGCCGCTAACAGGGAATAACTCTGTTGTTTTTCTTGTTGTTCCGTACGAAAGCGCAAAAGCTTCATCAGTCTTGTTGGTAACCTTTCCAAGAAGGCATCTGAGTATTGAACTGAAACTTGTTCCCTGACTTCCGTACAATGGATTTCGGTTAAGCTTTCCTTTGCTGTCTGCAGAATACATAAGTTCTACTGCTGTTGTGCGTCCTTTAGAATCCTGCTTTGTTCTGAGTATGTCTCCGGGTACTATCGTATGTGTTCCTCCGGAAACCACTACATTCAAAAGATTTGCATTTTCTAATATGCGATCTGTCTGATTTCCTGCATAGTAGCCGCTCAGCTTATAGGTAACTTCATTATCGCTGTTTAATACCTGCGATACTTTTTCCACTATAAACAATCTTGCCTCAAGAGCTATTGTCGTTTCATCCTCATACATCAGAACAGCTTCTGCCCTTAGCTCATCACCCGCTGTATTAAAGCTTTCGACACGGCATTCCTTACCATTTGTTATCTCACTCTTTTTAATAACCTTATAATCTGATTCCAAGGCTGTATCAGGATTTTGAGGTATGCTGAATATTATCGTATCAGTCGAAACAGGTATTTCACCGTCTATCGTAACATTTTCATTCAAGCGTTTGAAGATGCTGACGTTTGTTCTGTAATGAACCTTTGCATCAACACGCTTTAACAAAGAGTTATAATTATCTGCGGTTGCCGTTCTGGTATAATCATCTGCTCTTTGATTTGTTGCAGTGTCCACCGCACTTATCTGTCCCCGTTTCATTCTGTATCTGACAAGCTGCTTTGTTCTTAAACTGCTTATTGCAGCATCTTTATCAACAACCTTTACAGAATCTATCTTGAAATCATTACTGGTCTCAAAATACTCAATTTTGCCGTCCTGCGTAAGCATTTTCAGTTCAATGCTGTCGTTTTCCGCACTTTGTCCTGCAAACATCAGATAACCATAATGCCAAAGGCTTCCTGTTATGCTTGTTACAGCTGCAATATTCCCATTATAATCAAGCAGCAGGTCACATACTGCATTGATACTGATATTTCCCTTTGGTGCATATACATTATCTATAACCTTATACACCATTCCCTCCACAGTAACCCGAAGAGTATTAAAATCATCATACTCCATATTTGTAACTGTGCCGGTCAGCTTCTGTTCTGAGTAAATAAGGCTTACATATTTATTCGCCGTAATCTCTCCCGTAAGAACACCGTTTTCCGAAACAGCTGATATATCAAGACGATTTCCGTTTGCATCTGAAATTCCAAAGTAATCAAAGTCATCGGCATTTAACTGATATACCGCTCCGCTAAGGTCGCTGTTCTTGCCATAGATAATTCCTCTTTCGGCATCAACACTGCTTATGATGATTGTTTCGTAGTCGCTTATAATAGCAACATCATAGGTTTTATCATCGTTATTGTCAATAAGCTTTATTCTTCCGTATGCAGGAACATATGTGTAATATCTGCTTATTGTTTCGCAGTTTTTAAGAATATCGGCAGTGAGGCTGACCTCGACGGTTTTCCTTTTGCCGTCCTTGTCATATACAACCTCGGAGTTGATATACGAATAAACCAAATCAGCATCAAGGTCAAGAACATTATTATCCTTATCCGGAATAACTGCCCACAGCTTTTTGGTAAACCCGTCATCACTCTGCTCAAGATAGTAGGTTACTTTTAATCCGAGAATATCGGAAAGATTGCCTGTCGCATTATCATAGCTGACACCGTCTATCTCGACTTCGTTTTCTGCCACACTGTTTCCGATAATGGATTTTCCTTCCGCTCCGGTGATAATTCCTTCATATTCGTATATGCTCATATATCCGTTAAGAAAGGTTTTACCCGTTGAAAAGTTCGCATTTCCGCCAGTTGTAGCACCTGAAAATTCAAGCATCTTCGTTCTTATCATATTGTCAAAAAGCTTGGTCGCCATCTTTCCCGTAATGCTCTTGTTATAGACATACGCCGAAAGACCTTCGTTAATTTCGGTTATATTTGCCGCATTCATAACTGCCGTAGGATAATCTCCGTTAAGCCTAACAAACTCTCGGTACCCGAGAGTGTTTAGCACCATTGAATATGCAGAACACAAATCTATCGGCTCATCGGGACGGAAGGTGCTGTCATCATAACCGAAAATTATATTTCTGTTTGTCAAAAACTCAAGAGTTCCGGCAATCCAGTCCCACTGCGAAACATCCGAAAAAATCTGTTTCGTTGCAGGGATAATTCTGTCAAGGTCATTCCAGGTCAGAATATCACATAAAATCTCAGAAAATTCTGCTCTTGTAACCGTGTTCTCTGACAATGCAAATTCTTCACCGATAATTCCCATTTGCACCAATATGTCATTGTTGACGTTACTGCTTTGTATGTCCTCTGCATAAATAGCAGACATTGGCAAAAGCATTGCCGTCATAAGGAGTAGCGAAACTAATCTTTTTGTAATTATTTTCATTATACGCCCCCCTTTAACCCAAATTCAATACTTTATACACAACTGCCGCCGCCTCTGCACGGGAAAGCTCGGCCTTAGGCTCATAAAAATTCTTGCTTCTGCCGTTTACAACACCTGTTCTCTTAAGGTAATTTACCGACTCCTTTGCCCAGCCGCCGATAAGCTCATCATCATCAAAGCCGAGAACATCACTCTCCGCAGGGGAAATTCCTATTATCTTCATTACCCTGTGTATCATAGCTGCCATCTCTTCACGGGTGATAATCTTGTTGCCGTAAAATCTTCCCTCTTCATCTCCCGAAACAAGACCTGCCTTAAATGCAGCACAGGCATATTTGTAATACCAGACACCCGCTGCTACATCCGAAAACACATTTTCATCAGTATCAAGCGGTGTTTCGGTCATACAAACCAAAATTTTCGCAAACTCCGCACGGCTTATACCTCTGTTAGGCTCAAAAAAATCTTTGCCTGTACCGTTTATAATCCCCAATCTGTATAAAGCTTCCACAGGCTCAATTGCCCACTTTGCCGATTCCATATCCAAGAATACCATTTCGCCCGAAAGAAGTACTCCATTAGCATCTGCTTCGGGTATGGTTGTTTCTTCCTCTTTGGCGGTTTCGTCCTCATGGGTGGTAACAACGGTAAAATCTCTTCCGCCACCGCCACCACCGCTGACTTGGGGTTTAGGTGTGTATTGAGGATGCTCAACATTGTACTGTGCATCAACCATACTTCCAAATCGGTTCGCAACTGCTGTATAATCTGTATACTCTGTGTTTACCATCAGCTTATCAACAGCCCCTTTATTGCTAAGACCACTATATGTTGTCATAGATACATTCAGCAAACCTTCATTTTTATATGCTGTTATCAGCTTATTCACATTTGTCCAGTCGCCGTAACGCAAGCCCTCTGTCAATGTGTACATAGCAAGCTTTGTTGCAAGGTCTGATGCACTTACAATGTTTGATGCAGCAAGCCTTTCAAAAACCTTTGTCTTTACTTCAGTAGCAAGACCGTCAAGCACGCTCACCCCTTCGGAATCCTTCGGAATTGAATCAAGGTTAAAGGCATTGACATACTTGTTGTCTGCCATAAGTGCCAAAACATCACTTGCAGACTTAGTCTTGTTTATCCTTGCCACTGCAACGCCTGCATAGAGCGCCTCAATTACATCTGTTATCGTTTGGATTTGAGTTTTATTAGCAGTGTCTGCAGCAATATAGGAAAATACAATATCCTCTGCACCGTTTCCGTCTGCGAGTGCATTATAAAGCGTAAGGTCAAGCTCTAGCTTGTCGCTATTTGGAATATACGCACCCTTTAACAAAGACTCGTCAGGATTATCCTTTGCACACTCCGTCTTCACTGTCTGCAAAATGGTGTCTATTTCCGACTGACTTGCCTGATTGTATGTAGCAGAATTAACCGAATTTTCGTTCTTTGCAGTTACGGTCATAATTCCCGAGCCTGCATTTCCTGTTTTGTGTACATACTCAAAGGTTGTCCTACCTTCGCTGTCTGTGTAAAGCTGATTCATATAAACAGTTTCTCCGTCTTCGTTGATAGTTTGTATCAAGACTGGTGTATAAGCGGTATTTGTCCCTGTTGTAACAGTTCCTTTGACGATATTCTGTTCAATGTCGCGGCTTATTGAAATTTCAACAGCAGAAACATTTATTCCCATTGTATATACTGTCGCAAGAACTACGGACATCACTTTTATGTCAAATTTTCTCTTAATCAATGTAAATATTCACAACCTTTCTCAACACGAAGTTACTCTCTGACTGCGCACAAACCTGAATCATATAGCTCCCCTTAGAAAGTGATGTCATATCCATCACAAGCTTATTACCATTAATAGTTATATTTTCGTAGTCATTGTCATTTACTTCCACAAAAATACCGGTATACTCACCAGCAGGAATTGAAACCTCTATCGCTTCAAGGTCAGCCGCCTTATAAACGCCCTTTTCTTCAATTCCTTTTATTATAATATCAGTTTCTTCTGCACTCTTCTTTTCCTCGGTATAGAATCCAAATTCTTTTATCTGATAAGGTTCAACATCGTCATATCGGTTACTGTTGCATCCTATTGAAACGTGGCTTATAAGGTCGGTATCAAAATCTCTAAAATCGAGGTTCCCGTACGGACTTAAGAATAGCTCTAAGTGGTCCCACGGAATTGCAATCTGATTCCAGCCTGCCTTTACCTGCTTTCCTTTACTGTGTCCGAGATAATACTGTCTTCCGTCCTTGAAATAAGCAAAGAAATTAAGACTTATATCCTGAAGCTCCTCTTCCGCATAAATGCGGAAGCAAACGCCCGTAGAGCCTCTCAGCACAGTCGGGTCATCAATGTAAAAAAACGGATAAAACCATCTGTTACCGCCGTTGAATTTAAGGTCAAACATAACCGTGCCAGGTGTTGTACCTGCAGTAATAACAGCAGGGTCTGCTGTTTCTACAATATTTGAGCCGTCCCATTTTGCAGGATTATCACTGCCCTCAAAATAAGTTACATTATCTGTTTCAACTTCCTTGTAGGCAAAAATTCTTGATACCGATGGGCTGATACTATTTCCTGCAACCTCTCCCTCAAACTTAAGGAAGTTCGTAACGTTGGGGTCTGCCTCTTCGGTATATTTAATGGTAAAAATAACAGGTTCCATTGACATAGCAGCAACAGGAATACTTACCTCAGCGGGTGTAATAACCACACCCTTAGGCGAAATAGCTCTTATAGTTGCCGTCTGCTCACTGTCATTAAAGTTATATACATTTAGAGTCATTTCGGTAGCCTTGTTAAATTTAAGCTGGTAGCCTTGAAGCTTGGGAGCCTGTACCTCTTCATTCCCGAAATACTGCTGAAGTACGATTCTTTCAGCCGTATCGAATGTGTGAGTTTCATTCTTACCGATTATAAACTTCTGAGGATAGTAGTTCTCCTCCGAGCTCTTACCATCGAAAACTATATAAACAGGATAATGTGATATGTCTACAGTAACCTCACCGTTCACGGGTGATATTACTTTTTCTTTACCCATAATATCCACTAATGACACAGGCGAATTTGTTTTAAGCGTTGCTTTATCTCCATGTTCAGACCATACAACCGCCACATCATTTTTGCCGTTATCAAACATATATCCCTCTGCAAAATCGGGCAGATTATCCAATTCTCCGATATATTCACCTCTGCCCAAAACATCGGTAAGTGTCGCCTCTGCCGAATAACACGGATACGGGTTTCCGCTCGCATAGAAGGTTCCAAGCTCTCTGCCCTCTTCAACGTATGACGGAAGTACGAACCAGAAATGTCTTGTTGTGCCAAGCGAAAGTGATTGTGCTGTTGATGTTACAAGGTATCTTGCCTGCTCTAAAAGCTGCCCTCTTGAAGGCGAGCCTCCTGTCGCGACAGGCATATACATCCCTGCCTCAGTAACCCATACGGGCTGATTTTGTCTGTCATAAGCATCTGCTATAAGAGAACGGAAGTCCGTTTTGGGTGTATATTGAGTTACATCATCGCCCGTGTCAGCAAGATGATAGTGATAATTATATGCATCAGAATAGCTCATAACATCATTCTGAAGCGCCAAATCAATATATGCGCTGTGCGTCGGTCTGCTTGCAAATCCACCGACAACCGTACTTGCACCCACATTGGCATCTGATACACCTATTGCTGATGCCTTCATAAACGATGCATAAAAATCTGCAGGCTCAGAACAGAAGATGGTATCCTCCTCATTCCATACCTCCCATGTATCGACAATATCTTTATATCTCGTTGCAAGCTCCTTATGAATTTCATATGCGTGGAAAAGATTGGTTGGAAGGTCCTTTACCTTTTCTCTCGCCCAACTGGGTGTCCCGTGAAAAGCATTTACTATTTTTAGACTCGAATCTTCAAAAGGTTTCAAATCTGCATCTGAAACCTCAAATTTGTAGTTTCCGTCAGATGGCTCAAGTGTTATCCAGTGATAACGCTCTCTTACCCATGTAAATCCCGCAAGCTCTGCGGCTCTTATGTAATTCTCAACATTCTCCTTGCCGCCTCTTACCAACTGACTGCTGGCAAAATCAACTGCAAAGGGCGAGTCGTCAAGCTTTGCACGCTCCTTTTTCGGCACAACTACCGAAAAAGTGTTATATGCAAGCTTATTATCATCCTCAAACACCTCGATCGTATACCAGCCCCGTTGGAATCTCCCAAAATTCAACAGATATTCCGACACACCGCCTCTTACCAGAAATTCATCTTCAAGCACTACTGCTGACCAAAAATCCTTTATAACAAACCTGAATTTTTTCTGTTCGGGAACTGTTGTATTGAACAAAACGTTAAAGGAAACCTTCTGACTCTCTTCATAAACATTGAGTGCCTCGCAGTTTTCAAGTCTTTTGATGCCAAACGGCACCTCTACAAGTTCAAAATAGTCAATAAAAAATGCAATAAGCTTATCTGAACGGATGTCGGCTGTATTGATGATAAATCTGATGATATTCTCGCCCTTCTTAAGTCCGAGAGTACCGAGATTATATTTCTCAATTGTATCAGGATAGGTTGATGAAGTAACCTTTGAAATAATGGTATATTCCATACCTGCATCTATCGTTTCACCGCCGTTTGCCTGAACATAATAGTCAGCAGTATATGCTGAGGCAAGCAATGTCGAAACAACATTTACCTGATATGCACCGTCCTTTGGAACATCTACCTTATATTCAATATAATGCTCCTTATCCCCCTCGGGTTCACGCAGGTATTCCACTATCGTATTTCCGCTAAACTCAGCCCTGCTTCTCATAACAGGGTTAATGGACATACTGCTGTATTTTTCGCCCTCAACTTTAACAGTAGCGGCAAATACAGCCTCAAAACCTGCAAGCAGCACAAGCAGGAACGCTATTATACTTATTGATATAATATTGCGTATATTTCTTATTTTCAATGTAATTTCACCCTTCCTTCTGTGTTGCCAATTAGAAATGTCAGGAAATTGCCCTAAGGCAATTTCCTGTACACAAATAACTCTATCTTATCATTCTGCTATTGTCTTGCCGAATAACGGAGCCATACCGGCAAGACTGTCCCAAGCATATACTACCGCTTTATCCGCCATACCATCAATCGTAATCTTTGTGTTCGATACAGAACCGTTGTTACCAACTGTCATAGCACCCGATACTACACCATCAAGAGTTGCAGCAATGCCGTTTACTTCTCCATATGTAGCAGCAATAAGTGCAGGTACAGACGAAGGTAACACATCGCCTATAACGCTCTTCACATTTACACCGTCAGCAAGCTTTTCTGCACCGAGAATGATGAACTTGTTAGCATCATCAAACACAAAAATCTCTGCTGTTGCAGTCGCATTTCCTGCTGTTGCTGTAATAACAGCCCTACCCAGATTATTAGCAGTAATATTGCCGTTCGCATCCACCGATGCAATCTCGGGAGCTGATGATGTGTAGGTTACAGTTGCATCCATTGCAACACCCGCCGTATCTATAACAGTCGATTCAACTGTTGCTGTTTCTTCCTTTATAAGTGTGTTATCTGAAGCATTCAAAATAATTGCATCTGCCATCTGTTCCATTTTAAGTTCAAACTTATCCACTGCTGCAAGAGCAACACTGTTTGCAGCCACATCATCAACAATGAATGTAATTTCGTGTACACCTGCTGTAAGATTCAGCGGTGTTGTAAGCTTATATCTTCCAAAGAAGCCTGCAATTACATTTGCAATAATTGCATCCGAGCTTGTTCCAACATCAAGGTCTGTTACTTTTGTAATATTACCTTCAAGGTCTGTTTTTGACTTGTCCTTATTTGTATATGTGCCGGCGGTTGCAAGTCTTACAGCTTCATCATTATCAACCTTCAACTTAATAGGCGCTCTGTATGAGTAGTTCACATCGTCAGCCTCAACGTAACCGCACATATCAATATACATATCATAGTTACCTGCAACAGGAGCATTTACTGTGTACTTGAGCTCTGCAACACCGTTTATATTGTAGAGCTTTGTGTCTGCATCTTGAGTTGCTCTAACGTTAATCATATATAACATTTCTCCGCTTGCACCTGTTGCCAAAACTCTTCCGCAACTTGAGCCTGCAAGAACATTTGTTGTGATTGTCTCTGCCTCCACCGACGGCATAGTTGCCGGAGTAAACTTGATGTAGTCAAGACCAAACAACACTCTTGAAGCAGTGTTGCTCTGCTTGTTAGTTGTTTCTGACTGAGCACGCACTATATTTACACCCTTATTGAGATGTACCGTTTCTTTTGCTGTATATTTGATAAAATCATAATCAGTAATAGTTGCCGCTGTAACATCATCGCTTAATGTTGCATCAGGATAGCCTGTTGTTGCATCAACACCGCCGTGTGTTGTAAATTTCTTACCATTTACAGAAACAGAAAAACCTGAAAGATAGGTTCTCGGATGAGTTCCTGCGAATTCGAGTGTATATTCGCCCGCTACGGGAGCATATACCGCATAGTCTGAATATACATTCTCGCTGTAATTATTCTTGTAGAGATAGTAGTACTTGCCGCCAATTGCATTTGCATCAGCCACCTCTGCAATACTTGCATCACCGCCAATTGTGTTCTCTGCACCTACAATTATCTCAGAGCCATCGTTCATATACTCAAATGTAAAATAGTCAAGCTGTAAGTTATACGTCGTATCGGCAGCTCTTGCTCCAGTAACAACAAACTTTACATCATTCTTTCCCTCATTCAGATATACAGGAGTAGAAAACCTTGCATACTGATAATGTTCAGTACCTTCCTTATAATATGTAGTTCCAATAAGGTTTGTTGCTCCTGATGCATTTTCAGTATGGATTGAGCCATCAAAGCTGATATTACCGCTGTTGTTTATTACTACGGCATACGGACTATGCATTGTATAGTTTCCTGAACTTGAAATAGCAGGGGTGTTTGATTTAATATACATCATATACATACCTGCCTTTTCGGCAAAAATCTCATATCTCACATATGGTTTATTTGAAGCATCATATGTACCCGAAAGCTTCAGATATTTATTTGTACCTCTTACTGTATCAGCCACTCTTGTTCCGTTGATTTCTGCAATATTGGCATCAACTTCAGCCTGAACCTTTCTCGTCTCGTTATTACCGTCAAACCATTGACCGTTAAAATATGTTTCTTCTGCAAATACCGATGTCGGTATCAAAGCTGCTGCCATTGCTGCCACGCAAAGCAGACTTAAGATTTTTCTTTTCATTGTATTCTCCTCCTCAAAAAAATATATTATCTAAAGAGCTGTCGCCTTGATTGTAAGCAGACGGTTACTCTTTTATAACAATATTATAAATTTTTTATTTCAAATAGTAAAGTGGTTAAAATTTACTTTGACAAGGTGTATTTTTGACTTTTAGAGTTATATGTGTATATTACC
>JAHAZB010000103.1 GCA_018384175.1 Eubacteriales bacterium | reverse complement strand
GTATATTATTTCTATTACATTGTCAAGTATTTCTTGCATTTTTTAGCATATTTAACTACTTTTTGTCAGTATTTTGTTTAATTTTACACCAATAAACGTCCATTTCAGCCTGTGAAAGCTCATCAAGCGCCTTTTTATCAGCAATTATCGCACTTTCCATACGCGAAAATCTGTCAATAAATTTTGATGTTGCTTTCCCCAGTGCCGTTTCAGAATCAATTCCAAGATGTCTTGCAACATTCACCATTGTAAACAAGAGGTCGCCAAATTCCTCCTCACGTTCCTCCTGTGTTTTAGCATCAAGAAGTTCCTTTGATTCCTCAGCAACTTTTTCTATAACACCCTCGACATTATCCCATTCAAACCCTGCTGCAGCCGCTTTCTTTGACACCTTCTGTGCACGCAAAAGCGCAGGAAATCCGTGTGGCACATCAAGAATTGTATCTGTGTAAGTTTTGTTAGCCTTTTCCTTCTTCTTGTTCTTTTCCCATGTTTCAAGCGCATCCGCCCCTGAAAGCGCCTTATCCTCACCGAACACATGAGTGTGGCGTGTTATAAGCTTTGTACAAAGTTCATACAAAATATCGTCAAAATTAAAGCTGTTTCTCTCCGATGCGATGGTCGCATGAAATGCTACCTGAAGCAAAACATCGCCTAATTCATTTGCAAAAGCCTTATCATCACCGCTGTCAAATGCATCTATCGTCTCATAACATTCTTCAATAAGATTCTTCTTTATACTCTCGTGTGTCTGTTCCCTATCCCACGGGCAACCGTTTTCACTTCTTAAAATCCGCATTATTTCAAGTAAATCTTCAATCGTATAGTGTTTCTTAAGCTCCATTTACTTATCCTCCATTGCATATAAATCATTAAAGAATTCAGGGTAGCTTATAGCGCAGCAGCTTATATCATCAATATTGCACTTGCCGTCCGTCATTTGTGCAAGAACAGCAAGACTCATAGCCATTCTATGGTCGCCATAGCTTGCGAAATCAGCTCCTATCAGCTTTCTTCCTCCCCTAATTATCATACCATCATCTGTTTCGGTAATATCTGCGCCAGACTTTTTAAGCTCTGTACATACCGCTGTTATTCTGTTAGTTTCCTTTACCTTTAACTCGGCAGCATCGGCAATAACCGTTTCTCCTTCCGCCGCCAATGCCATTACCGCAATAACAGGCAGTTCGTCAATCAATCTGGGTATAATTGCACCATCAATACGTACACCCTTCAAATCGGCACTTCTTACCAGCAAATCGCATACCGGTTCATTATTCTCCGAACGGTAATTTATCTCCTTTATATCTGCACCCATATTTCGTGCAACATCCAGAATACCGGTTCTCGTTGGATTGACTCCAACATTTTTAATAAGCACCTCCGAGCCTTTCATTACGCTTGCCGCCGCAATAAAGAATGCCGCAGATGAAATATCTCCCGGTACACTTAAGTGTATTCCTGTCAGTTTATCACATTTTCTGACCTTTACTGAAAGTCCGTCCTCTATTATATCTGCACCCATTGCAGATAGGATACGTTCTGTGTGGTCTCTGCTCTTTTCAATTTCAACAACCTCTGTTTCGCCATTTGCATATAAACCTGCCAAAAGTATTGCAGTTTTAACCTGTGCCGATGCTACCGGCATATTATACTTTATTGCATTAAGTGCAGAGCCCTTTATTTCAAGCGGACAATATTCTCCTTTAATATCAGCACCCATCATAGACAAAGGTTTTACCACCCTTGACATAGGTCGTTTGCATATAGATGCATCTCCTGTTATCACACTATCAAAGCTCTGCCCTGCAAGTATTCCCGAAAGAAGTCTTGTGGTAGTTCCTGAGTTTCCTGTATAAAGAATTTTATCCGGCTTCTTCAGTCCGTATATACCCTTACCGTGTACAACAACTTTTGTACCTGAAAGCTCTGTTTCTATTCCGAGGTTCCTAAAACAGTCAATAGTGGACAAGCAGTCAGCACCGGTTAAAAAGCCTTCTATTTCTGTTATCCCTTCTCCCAAAGCTCCGAGCATAACACCTCTGTGCGAGATGGACTTATCTCCTGGCACGGTTACCTCGCCCTTAATTTTATTTACTTTTCTAAGTTCTACCATATCATTACTCCCCAACCGGAAAAATTATCATATTTTTATTATAACACAAATATATTTACATAACAACATTTTTTATCATATCGGGGTGATTTTTTGACTGAACGGGGAAAGTTTATAAAAGGTACAATTATTCTCATCTGCGCAAATGCCATAGCAAAAATTCTCGGTGCTGTATTCAAAATCCCCCTTACATACATTCTCAAAGAAGAAGGTATGGCTGTATATCAGACAGCCTTTTCTGTATATATGGTTTTTCTGCCTTTTGTTACAAGTGGGTTCCCATTTGCTGTAACAAAGCTTTTAGCTGAATACCACGCTCTTGGACGCGAAGACAGAGTTCGTCCTGTTGTAAACAGTACCTGCAAAATTTTACTTACAGTAGGTATTTTTTCAAGTGCAGTTATGTATCTGTTTGCAACGCAGTTTGCCTTGTCAATGCGTGAAACAAATGCTGACGGGGCAATCCGTGCAATATCTTTGTCCGTCGCAATTGTGAGCATCGGCTCTGTAATCAAAAGCTCGAACGAAGCTCGCTCTGACCTTCTTCCGACCGCATTTTCTCAGGTATCAGAATCAGCTGTTAAATTGTTTTGTGGTTTGTATTTAGCATCACGGCTAATCAGCATTTCTGTATTCAAAGCCGCAGACGGTGCTATTTTCAGTGTTACCGTAGGCGAGGCGTTCGCAACTTCACTTCTTCTTATAGTATGGCGTTTTCGTGTACGAAAGCTTCCTGACGGAAAAGCAAGCAAAAGCGAGCTTAAGTCCATTTTCTCTGTTGCGATACCTCTCCTCTTAACAGGCTTGGCAACAGGCCTTTTAGGAATGGCAGAGGTTTCCGTTACCAGAAATGCGCTGTCATCAATCACTTTTTCACCAGGTGAAGCAATACATTTTTTAAGAAAATATTCTGCTTATACAAATGTATTCGATTCACTACCCAAAGTTCTTACATTAACCTCAGAAGGTGCCAGAAAACTCTACGGTGCTTTTTCAGGTTACGCACAGACCGTATTCAATCTCCCTGTCGGAATAATTGCTACCGTAAGCGCCGCCGCAACACCCATGTTTGCCTCCGCTCTTAGTTTAGGCAACAATAAAAACACAGTCAAAACAGCAGAACGGGTTCTGTCTCTAATATTTTCACTTGCTGTCCCCTCTGCTGCACTCTGTTATTTCTTCTCAGGTAACATATTATATCTGTTATTTGGCAACAGGTTTTCTTCGGATATGCTGCAATGTATCTCTCCTGCTCTTATTTTTATAGCAGCAAGCAACATGTATATTTCTTTGCTTCACCTATCAGGTAAAATCTTTGAGCCATTTGTTATTGTATCTGCAGGACTTATTATAAAAATTATTTTCTCAGCTATTCTGATAAGAATACCCGACCTTAATATACTTGGTGCAGCGATTGCCGGATGTATAAGCTCATGCTTGATTTTTCTTGCACTTTCATATCAGTTCAGGAAAAGCTTCGGAGCATACATACATATTTTTAGAATAATTGCTGTGCCGTTTGCTGCATCTTGTATTATGGTTGGAGTAATAAGCCCGTTTAATGCTGCATTATCTGTGTACATAAATGAAAAAGCAGCCTTTCTCGCAAGCTGTTTTTTAGGAGCAGTTGGATATCTTCTCACAACAATCCTCTTGCACAAGAATAATAGCTTTACAATCACATTAGGCAGTAAAAAAATGCAGTCATAAGACTGCATTTTAATCATACTCTTGCCTTCGCAGCAAATGCTGCACCGATTATTCCGGCATCATTAAATAGTGTTGCCATTTCTATCTTTACCTTTTCCTGACTCCTGTTGTAGTCATAGTTGTCAGCATACTTTTTAATACGGCTAAGTAGATAGTCGCCCTCTTTACTTATTCCACCACCGATTACAATTTTATTCGGTTGGAATATGTTAATCATATTTGCCACTCCGACACCAACGTATCTTGCGTAGTTCTCAACAACCTTCATTGCTGCCTCATCGCCCTGCTTTGCCGCATCAAACGAGGTTCTGCCTGACACCTTACCCTCTTTATCTGCAAGCTCGTGCATAAGGCTCATGGGATTTTCCTCCATCGCTTTTCTTGTCTGGCGGATAAGTGCTGTTACCGAAGCATATGCTTCCCAGCAACCAACTCTGCCACAGGTACATTTCTCGCCGTCCATCTCAATACAAGTATGACCGATTTCTGCTCCTGTACCGTTAAAACCACGAAAAATCTTTCCATCTATTACAATACCGCCACCAACACCAGTACCGAGTGTAACAAATACAAAGCTCTCTGCGCCATTACCGTTAATTGCATATTCACCAAAAGCTGCTGCATTTGCATCATTTTCAAGAAATACAGGAAGTCCTGTACCATTTTTAATGTATTCTGCAAGCGCAAAATCATCCATACCGATATTGTCAGAGTCATAAACCTTTCCGTTTATGCTGTCGATAGAGCCAGGGGCACCGACACCAATTGATTTAATATCGCTTATCTTGAGCCCCGCATCTGCAATTACCTTTTTAGCAATCATAACCATATCTTCTGCATATTCTTCATTAGGACGGATTGCCTTTGTCGGAACAGAAGCCTGTGTTAATATCTTTCCGTTTTCATCTACAACACCTGCCGCTATATTTGTACCACCCAAATCAATTCCTACATACATTTTACAGCACCTCGCCTTTCTTAATAAGTTCAATATATTCTTTATCCTTTTTAGACAACTCTGCACTGTCCAAAAGTTCAGGTCGCTTTTTATACGTTATTTCCAAAGATTTTTGTCTTTTCCATTCTTCAATCCTTTTATGATGGCCCGAAAGAAGAACATCAGGAATTTTTACACCCATAAATTCCTCAGGTCTTGTGTACTGAGGATGCTCTAACAGTCCTGAAAAATGGCTTTCATTAGTAAAGTTTTCCTCGCCGGATAGCACACCGGGAAGCATTCTCGATACCGAGTCGATAACAGCCATAGCCGGAATTTCCCCGCCGGTTAAGACAAAATCGCCGATTGAAATTTCCTCATCGACAATCATATCAAGAACTCTCTGGTCAACACCCTCATAATGACCGCAAAGTATTACAATATGCTCATATCCTGCAAGCTCTCTTGCTTTTTGTTGAGTAAATGTCTTACCTTGCGGCGACATATATATTGTATGCGGTTTTTTATCCGCTTTATTCTCTATACTCTTATACGCATCATAAATAGGTTGCGGTGTCATAAGCATTCCGCCGCCGCCTGAATAGGGATAATCATCGGTCTTGTGATGCTTATTGGTCGAAAAATCACGAATATTGATAAAATTCATCTCAATAATACCTGCTTTTTCGGCTCGGGCAATGATACTGTCGCCCAAAACTGCCTCGAACATAGCAGGAAATAGTGTTAAAACATCAAATTTCATCACAAATCCAGCAAGCCGTCCATAAGGTGCACCGTTATCAAAGAATTGTCCATATCCTTACTTAGTACAATACTGTCAATAACGGGGATTAAAAGCGGCTTTTTCCCTTCTCTTTTTACTTCGTATATGTCATTTGCGCCCGTCTGCAGCACGTCTGAAACAACGCCGAGCTTTTCTCCTTCGTCAGTTACAACCGTCATTCCAATCAGGTCTGCGACATAATATACGCCCTCCGGAAGCTCACCAAGCTCGCTTCTTTCGGCATACAAAACCTTCTCCTTAAGTTTCATAGCCTCATCAATATCCGAAAGCTCCTGAAACTTTATTATAATATTATTCTTCTGGTACTTTATTCCCTTAACATTAAACTCTCTGCCATCGGCAAGAGAAACCTTTTTTATATCCTCAAAAACCTCAGGGTAATCGGTCCAGGGTACAACCTTAACCTCGCCCCGAAGTCCGTGTGTATTTACAATTTTGCCTACTTCAAGTAATCTCATATAATCATTCCTTTCTATGAGCAAAAAGGCGACTCCTTATTAAGAGTCGCCTTTTAGAGTATGCTTATACAATCTCAACAACAACACGCTTGTTTTCACGGCTTGCTGCTGCTTTGACAACAGTACGGATAGCCTTGGCAATTCTGCCCTGCTTACCGATTACCTTGCCCATATCTCCTTCTGCCACTCTAAGCTCAAGGATAACTGAGTCTTCGCCCTCTACTTCTGTAACAGAAACGGCATCCTCGTTATCTACAAGAGACTTTGCAATAAGCTCTAAAACCTCTTTCATTTAAGAAACATTCCTTTCCTGTCAAGGAAGATTACATAATTCCCTGTTTTTTCAAGAGAGACTTTACAGTATCGGTCGGCTGAGCGCCGTTACCAAGCCACTTCTTAGCGAGCTCTGAATCAATATTTACAGTAGCGGGATCTGTCAAGGGATTGTATGTTCCGATTTCCTCGATAAATCTACCGTCTCTGGGGTATCTTGAGTCAGCAACTACAACTCTATAGAAAGGAGCCTTCTTTGCACCCATTCTTCTAAGTCTGATTTTAACTGCCATTTTATTTCACCTCCACAATAATTTCTTTTGTATATAAAAAGCCTTTTTGACTTGTTATATCTTACCTTTCATCTTCTGCATTCTCTTAAGAAGCTTTGCCTGCTTAGGACCTGATAATTCCTTCATCATCTTCTTCATCTGGTCGAACTGCTTCAACAGCTCATTTACATCCTGCACTCTCGTACCGCTTCCCTTTGCTATTCTGACCTTACGGCTTGCCGCAATTATCTGCGGTTTCTTCCTCTCAGCAGGTGTCATTGAGCGGATAATAGCTTCGGTATGCCTCATCTTCTTCTCAGTTTCTTCTGTATTTATCTGCTCCATCGCCTTTTTATCTATACCGGGCAGCATACCTAAAATCTGACCGAAAGAACCCAGCTTTTTAATCTGCTGTATCTGCGCAAGGAAATCTTCTAAATCAAAGCTCTGCTCACGCATCTTTTTCTCAAGTGTCGCCGCCTCTTCCTCGTCAATGACCTCCTGCGCTTTATCAATAAGAGTCAGCACATCGCCCATTCCGAGAATTCTGCTTGCCATACGTTCAGGGTGGAAAGGCTCTAAATCAGAAAGCTTTTCGCCCATAGATGCATATTTAATCGGCTTATTTGTAACAGCACGTACTGAAAGTGCCGCACCGCCTCTTGTATCACCGTCAAGCTTTGAAAGAATAACACCCGTAACATCAAGCTCCTGATTAAAGCTTGCCGAAACATTAACTGCATCCTGACCGGTCATTGCATCAACAACGAGTAATATCTCATCAGGACTTGTCGCAGCTTTTATATCTTTAAGCTCCTGCATCAGCGCTTCATCGATATGAAGTCTACCGGCAGTATCTATGATAACAGGGTCATTGCCATGAACCTTTGCATGTTCAACAGCCTTTTTAGCAATTTCAACCGGACTTATGTCTGTACCGAGCGAGAAAACAGGAACGTTTATCTGTGCGCCCAAAACCTCAAGCTGTTTTACAGCCGCAGGTCTATAAACGTCGCAGGCTACCATAAGAGGTCTTTTACCGAACTGTTTTCTGATAGAAAGTGCAAGCTTTCCCGTTGCAGTTGTTTTACCTGCACCCTGCAAACCGCACATCATAATTACGGTAGGTGGAGTATTGGCAAATCTAATCCTCTCATTTTCCGAGCCCATAAGCTCTGTCATTTCATCACGGACAATCTTTATAACATTCTGTCCCGGAGTCAGCGACTCCAAAACTCCTGCCTCCAAAGCCTTTTCCGATACAGATTTAATGAAATCCTTAACAACCTTAAAGTTTACATCAGCCTCCAAAAGTGCAAGTTTAACCTCACGCATTGCTGTTTTTATATCACTTTCGGTAAGCTTTCCTTTTGACCTTAAGCCCTTAAATACGTCTTGCAGCTTATCGCCGAGATTTTCAAATGCCATCTTGCACCACACTTTCTAAAGGTTGTTCTTTATTTCATCAATAAGATTTTGCACATTTTCGGGAAGATTCAAGTTTTCAAGCTCGTCTACGAGCTGATTTATTTTCATAAACCTTGCCGCCAAGCCAAGCTTTTCTTCAAATTCCGAAAGCTGCACTTCTCCTCTTTTGATAAAATCTCTCGCGCCCTGACGCGAAATACTCATATTTTCGGCAATCTCAGAAAGCGAACAGTCCTCGTCATAGTATGAAACAAGCGCCTGTCTTTGCTTATCTGTTAATAGTTCACCGTAAAAATCGAGCAATACGGTCATAGTAAGATTTTTACTCATTTTACTCTACCGCCATTCTTACCTGTAAAGGCAAAAAACTTTACAGTCGCTATTATACAAGAAAAATCCCCTCGTGTCAAGGGGATTTTTGAAAAAAGTTAATTATTTTTTACTTAACTTCCGCAAGCTTTATTACAGAAGTATTTTCGCTGTTATATCCTGACTCCATAACCTCTACCATAGCGGCAACGGTATCAAGACTTGTCATCAGCGATACAGAACATTCTGCTGCAGTTCTTCTGATTTTGAAGCCGTCAGAGTGAACATCGTTTCCTTTCTTAGGAATATCTACGATAAGGTCTACCATTCCACTTCTGATTACGTCAAGAACGTTTGGTACACCCTCCGAAATCTTCTTTGAAATCTGCACTTCTATGCCGTTATCCTGCAAAAGCTTACCGGTTCCTGCTGTTGAGATAAACTTACAGCCAAGCGCCGCAAAACGTTTTGCAATTGGAAGGAACTTCTCTTTGTCTATATCTCTTACTGTGGCAAGAATTGTACTTCCTGCTGACGGAATTGTTGTTCCGGCAGCTACAAAGCCCTTATACATAGCTTCTACAAAAGAATTACCAACGCCGAGAACTTCACCGGTAGAACGCATTTCAGGTCCTAAGCTTACTTCAACTCTCGGAAGCTTTTCTGTGGAGAACACCGGCACTTTGATTGCTACTGTACTTGTCTTAGGTGCAATACCCGACTTATATCCCATACTCTTTAGGCTTTCACCAAGCATAATTCTTGTTGCAATATCTATAACAGGTACATTTGTAACCTTTGTAATATATGGAACAGTACGGCTTGAACGCGGATTAACCTCAATTATATAAAGCTCATCTCTGTACTCGATAAACTGAATGTTAATCATACCGATAACCTTCAATTCTCTTGCAATTCTGTATGTTACGTCCATAATTTCGCCGATAATCTTATCACTGATATTCTGTGGCGGATAGATTGAAATTGAGTCGCCCGAGTGAACGCCTGCTCTTTCAAGATGCTCCATAATACCAGGGATTAGAACATCTTCACCATCACAGATAGCATCAACCTCAAGCTCTCTACCGCCGAGATAACGATCGATAAGAACAGGATTCTTCTTATCATTCTTAAACGCATTTGTAAGGTAGTTTACAAGATCTGTTTCGTTTCTTGTGATTTCCATACCCTTACCGCCAAGAACGTACGAAGGACGAACAAGCAAGGGATATTCAAGCTTATTAGCCTCAGCTACACCCTCTTCAACACTCCATACCGCCTTACCCTTCGGTCTCTTTATATCGAGCTTTTCAAGAATTTCATCAAACTTTTCTCTGTCCTCAGCCTCATCAATCTGTTCAGGCTGAGTTCCCAGAATGGGAACCTTCATTTCATCGAGGAAGTTAGCAAGCTTAATAGCTGTCTGACCACCAAACTGAAGTATAACCCCCTCCGGCTTTTCAAGCTCAATAATGTTATATACATCTTCCTCGGTAAGAGGTTCAAAATAGAGCTTGTCCGAGGTATCGAAATCTGTACTTACAGTTTCAGGGTTATTGTTTATAGTGATTGTTTCAATTCCTGCCTTCTTAAGCGCAAACACACTATGCACGCTACAATAGTCGAACTCTATACCCTGACCGATTCTGATTGGTCCTGAGCCGATAACTATTACCTTTCTCTTATCAGAAGGTACAGCTTCGTTTTCCTCATCATATGTTGAGTAATAATATGGAGATACCGCCTCAAATTCACCGGCGCAGGTATCAACCTTCTTATATACCGGTATTACACCAAGCTCTTTTCTCAGATTATAGATTTCAGGAACAGAAACACCCAAAAGCTGTGAAAGACCTCTGTCTGAGAAACCCATCTTCTTATATGCAAGCATTGTTGCCTTATCAAATGATTTAAGAGTAAGCTTCTTTGCAGCTTCTTCAGCATCTACTATGTTCTTAATCTTCTTGAGGAAGAAGTTATCCATTATGGTAATTTCCGCAATCTTATCAAGCGGATAGCCACGGCGGATAAGCTCTGCCAAGTCGAAGAGTCTTTCATCATCAGGTGTTGCAACTCTGTTTATAAGTTCCTCAAGACTTCTTTCCTTTGATGCCTTATGTTCAAGTGTATACTGTCCTATTTCAAGTGATCGTACACCCTTTAAGAGCGATGACTCCAAGGTGCTTCCAATAGCCATAACCTCACCGGTTGCCATCATCTTTGTACCAAGGTTTCTCTTTGCACCAAAGAACTTATCGAAAGGCCACTTGGGTATCTTGGTTACCACATAGTCAATTGTCGGTTCAAAACACGCATAGGTTGTGCCTGTAACAGCATTTTTGATTTCATCAAGATTATAGCCAAGTGCAATCTTTGATGCAATCTTAGCAATAGGATAACCTGTCGCTTTAGAAGCAAGTGCTGATGAACGGCTTACTCTTGGGTTAATCTCAATAACTGCGTACTCAAAGCTGTTTGGATTAAGTGCAAACTGTACGTTACATCCACCCTTGATTTCGATTGAGCTGATTATATCAAGTGCTGCTGTACGGAGCATATTATACTCCTTTTCAGCAAGAGTAAGTGCCGGCGCAACTACGATAGAGTCGCCGGTATGAACACCCACCGGGTCAACATTTTCCATACTGCAGACTGTAATACAGTTTCCTGCACCGTCTCTTATTACCTCAAATTCGATTTCCTTCCAGCCTTTAATAGACTTTTCAAGAAGCACCTGACCTACTCTTGAGAGGTGAAGTCCCTGAGAAAGAATTTCCTCAAGCTGAGATTCATCCTCCGCAATACCGCCACCTGTTCCACCAAGTGTATATGCAGGTCTTACAATAACCGGATATCCGATTTCTGCAGCAAACTTAAATCCGTCTTCGAGATTGGTAACAATAGCACTCGGAGCAATGGGCTGATTAGTGCGTTCCATAAGCTTTTTGAAGCTATCTCTGTCCTCGCCCTCTTTAACCGACTCAATCGAGGTGCCTATAACCTTCATATTATACTTATCAAGAATTCCTCTGTCATAAAGCTCACAGGTGAGGTTAAGACCTGTCTGACCGCCCATTCCAGCAATTACACTGTCCGGACGTTCACGTTCTATTACCTTTTCGATGTACTCAATAGTAAGAGGCTCTATATAAGTTTCAGATGCCATACCTCTGTCTGTCATAATTGTAGCAGGGTTTGAGTTTACAAGTACAACCTCTATTCCCTCTTCCTCAATAGCACGGCATGCCTGAGTTCCCGAATAGTCAAACTCAGCAGCCTGACCGATAACAATAGGACCCGAACCTATTACAAGTACCTTTTTAATGCTTTTATCAAGTGGCATACTCTTAGTCCTCCTTACTTAAAAATCTGTCGAATACAAATCCGTCCTGGAATACGCTTTTGCCACCGTTTGGTGTAAAGAGCACTCCTTCTGCATTCTTTCTCTTACATTCAAAGCCTGCGATTGTTCCGTCATTTACATTCTTAAATATCTCTGAAACGCCATCTGCAAGACCGGTAATTACATAATTATCATTTTGAGCAGTAATAAGTACTCTGCCGCTCGCTAAATCCTTAACAGGATAGTTTCCGCCGTGATGTCCGAATGAAAGCTTTTCAACCTTACATCCGAGCGCAAGAGCGATAACCATATGTCCCAAGGCTATTCCGCACACCTTAACCTTACCGAGAAGATTCTTTACAGTTTCAACCGCAGGAGCATCCGCCGGATTTCCGGGACCGCCAGAGAGGAATACAACGTCTGGCTTTATTGCCATAATCTCGTCAGCAGAAGCATCTGCCGGGAATACTGTTACCTTTGCATTTCTCTTAGCAAGCTCTTCTAATGTACTTCTCTTGACACCAAGGTCGATTACTGCAACATTTCTGTCGCCCTTGTCCGAATAAGTATATTTTTCCTTTGTTGTAACACTCATAACAAGCTTTGATTCATCAAAACCTGCCATCTTAGCCTTTGCATTACTGTCCGACATATCGTTCAATGCGATTATGCCCTTCATAGTGCCGTTATCTCTTATAATTCTTGTCAGAGCTCTTGTATCTATACCGCAAAGACCTACAACACCCTTCTCTTTCATAAAGCTGTCAAGTGTTGTTTCGCATCTGAAATTAGACGGAAAATCGCACTTTTCACGGACAACTAAAGCTGTCATTGCAGCCTTGTCCGACTCAATATCAATAGCGTTCACGCCATAATTTCCTATAAGCGGAAATGTTGTAATAACAATCTGACCTGCTGATGCAGGGTTTGTAATAGCTTCCTGATATCCTACTGCCATATTGGTAGCGAAAATAACCTCACCGACAACCTCACGTTCGTCGCCGAAAAGTTCTCCTGTAAAACGCATACCGTTTTCCAAAATCAATTCAGCTTTCATACCTTTTCCTCCTCGCTGTATTTTGCCCAAAAAAAAGACAATGACAAAAGTAAGAAAACTTTATCATCGTCTGAATTTGTTAAATGAAAAACCAAGTGTATCAGGCAATATATTCATTTTACCGTATAGTACACCCATCACACTTGCTCCTCAATTCATAATTTTTATTTATTCTAACATTACATACGAATTTTGTCAAGTGGTTTTGTCGAAAAATATTATATAATAAACCAACATTTGCTACCATTATTTTCTGGAATTTTACACATCTTTAAAATACCAACAACCACACTTGTCTTGTGCTACATATCCTATACCTCATAAGTATAGACCACATTCCTTTGAACATCCCTACTCAAAATAGTGTGCAAAATGCGACTAAAACACCGCATATTATACTTGAAATATACCAAAGCATTTGGTATAATAGAAAAAAACATACGAAAGGCTGGTATTTACTATGCTAAAAAAACTAATCTCTGCAGTGCTTTGTACTGTAATTACACTTTCTGCTTCCGTTGCGTTTGCAAACGACATTACAATCACCCACAACGGAACTCCTTTGCAGCTTGACACTAAGGCTTATTACAAGGATAACCGTACAATGGTTCCTCTTCGTGGTGTGTTCGAAGCAGTTGGTGCGACAGTTGGCTGGGACAACGAAACCAAGACTGCTATGATTGTTAAAGGTGACGGTACAAAAGCCGACTTCATATTCTTGCAGATTGGTCAGTCTACTGCTTTTGTAAATTCAACCAAGAAACAGCTCGACGTTCCTGCCGAAATCAGCAATGGCAGAACTATGGTTCCGCTTAGATTCGTTATTGACGAGCTTGGCGCAAAGGTTGAGTGGATAAAAGAAACAAATACAGTAGCAATTACAGATAAATAAGAGGCTTAGAAAATGGAATATCTTGATAATATCGGCAAAAGAGCAAAAAAAGCCGCTGCAGAGCTTGCCCTGATTGGAAAGAGTGAGAAAAACAACGCACTTAATACTGCTGCAAAAGCTCTTATTACAAACAAGGACTTTATTCTCACCGAAAATGATAAGGATATTGCTCTTGCAAAAGAAAAAGGTGTCAAGGAGTCTTTGATTGACAGACTTCGTCTTACCAATGACAGAATTAAAGCAATGGCTGACGGTCTTTCTGACATAGCCGCCCTTGACGACCCCGTAGGCGAGGTTATATCAATGAAAGAGCGCCCGAACGGACTTATAATCGGGCAAAAACGTGTACCATTAGGTGTTATCGGAATTATTTACGAATCACGTCCAAATGTTACAGCAGATGCTTTCGGTCTTTGTTTTAAGACCTCGAATGCAGTTATCCTTCGTGGCGGCAGTGATGCAATAAATTCGAACAAAGCAATTTGCTCTGTTTTGTGTGATGCTCTTAAAAGTGTTAATGTAACACCTGATGCGGTTATTCTTATTGAGGACACATCAAGAGAAACAGCAACCGAGCTAATGCGACTTAATAAGTATGTTGACGTGCTTATCCCGCGCGGCGGAGCAGGACTTATCTCCACCGTTGTTAATAACAGCACTATTCCCGTTATCGAAACAGGCACAGGAAACTGTCATATCTTTGTAGACGAAACTGCTGATTTACAGATGGCGGCTGATATTATAGAAAATGCAAAGACTCAGCGAACAGGTGTATGTAATGCCTTAGAGTCGCTTGTAGTACACGAAAAGGCAACTCATATGCTCCCTGCCATTGCAAAAAGGCTCTATGCCAAGGGTGTAGAAATACGAGGTTGCGAAAAGACGTGCAAAGTCCTACCTGATGCACTCCCCGCAACTGACGAGGATTGGGGAACTGAATATTTAGACCTCATACTTTCCTGCAAAGTTGTATCGGATATAGACGAAGCAATCGAACACATCAACTGCTACAACACAGGTCATTCTGAGGCTATAATAACAAACTCATACGAAAATTCACAACGTTTCTTAAACGAGATTGATGCCGCTGCAGTTTATGTAAATGCTTCTACACGCTTTACCGACGGTTTTGAATTCGGTTTTGGTGCAGAAATCGGAATAAGCACACAAAAGCTGCACGCAAGAGGACCTATGGGCCTTAAAGCACTTACAACAACAAAAAACATTATCTACGGCAACGGTCAGATACGAAAATAACCGACCCTAAACCACCGATTTTTTCGGTGGTTTTTTGTGTAACTAAAACGTAATAATTTATTTTCAAAAAGGTATTGACTTTTATTTTTAATTAGGTACAATAACCTTGAAAAATATATATGGCGGTGATGTATATGCACACAACAAAACATTCACAGGCAAATTCACCTTTACCAGATTACGAACCACTGTTTAACGAAAACGCTGATGAAGTTCGTAAAAAACCAGTCAAAATACTGGTGCGTATTTTAGGAGCAAACTGGTTTAAGATTCTTATTTCCTGTTTCCTCAACATCGTAAAGGCTTTGGGAATATGGCTTCTTCCGATTATTACCGCCAATATTATAGATGCTGTTACTAATCCAACCGAAGATGTTTATAAGATTATCGCAATAAATGCGGTATTGCTGTTTGTTGTATTCATTCAGAATGTGCCAACGCACACACTCTACGCAAAATACACCGACACAATGCTCCGTAATATCGGTGCCGGTCTTCGTAATACAATGGTCAGAAAGCTTCAACAGCTTTCAATTACATACTATAAGGAAATCGAATCGGGACGTGTTCAGTCAAAGTTCCTTCGTGATATAGAGGCGATTGAGTTCTTTAATGCCCATTTCGTAAAAACTGTTCTCATCGCACTTATAAACATTATTATTTCCGTTTGTATCACACTTTCGAAAAGCGGAGAAGTAACAATATTTTACGCTTTGATTGTTCCGGTCAACGTTTTGTTGGTAAACTTTTTCAGAAAGAAGATGCGTGCCAATAATTTTATGTTCCGGCAGGAAAATGAAACAATGTCCGCAAACCTGACAACTATGATTGAAATGATACCCGTTACTAAGGCTCACGGACTTGAAAACGAAGAAATTGCACGACTTGAGGCTAATATCAAAAAGCTTAAAGAAAAGGGCTTCATTGTTGACCGTACAAATGCTTATTTCGGCTCTATTGTGTGGGTTGTAGGTCAGATTATGAGCGGTGTCTGCCTTGTATTCTCCGCTTTACTTGCATTAAAGGGTATGATTAGTGTCGGCGACATTGTAGTATTCCAGTCTTATTTTAACAATATTTCCGGCAACGTTCAGTCTATTGTAAACATATACCCTGAGCTTGCAAAGGGCTTGGAATCGGTACGAAGTGTTTCGGAAATTGTTCTTTCTGACAACATAGAAGACAACCGTGATAAGATACCACTTCGTTACGTTCACGGCTCCTTGTCCTTCGAGAATGTTTCATACCGTTACCCCGGTGCTGACAAAGACACCATCAAGGACTTTACTCTTGAAGTAAATCCCGGCGAGTGTATTGCATTTGTAGGTTCTTCAGGTTCAGGAAAATCTACAATTATGAATATGATTATAGGCTTCCTCAAGCCAACCTCAGGTGTCTTTAAGATTGACGGAAAACCTATTGAGGAGCTTAGCCTCCCCACATACCGACACCATATTTCTGTCGTTCCTCAAAACTCAATTCTCTTTAAGGGTTCAATAAGGGACAATATTACATACGGATTGGTCGGTATCACAGAAGAACAGATACAGGATGTTATCGACAAAGCAAATATACGTGAGTTTTTACCTTTATTGTCAAATGGTATTGACACAATTGTCGGAGAGCATGGCGACAAGCTTTCCGGTGGTCAGAAGCAGAGAATTTCCATAGCAAGGGCGCTCATAAGAGACCCGTCAATTCTTATTCTTGACGAGGCAACCTCTGCACTTGACAACATCTCAGAGCATCACGTGCAAAAGGCTATCTCCTCACTTCTTAAGGACAGGACAACCTTTATAGTGGCACACAGACTTTCTACCATACGTGATGCAGACAGAATTGTTGTCATGGACGAAGGTAAGATTGTTGAAATTGGCACTTATGACGAGCTTATGGAAAAGAAAGGACATTTCTACGAGCTAAAACAACTCAGCGATATAAAGTAGGTCTGATTGCGAGGTCTTTTAATGAGCTTAAAATTATATAACAGCAAGTATTATACCGACGAAAAGTTTTTTGTCGCGAAGTATAAAGCACAAAAAAGTAACCGAAGATTATCGAGCTTAATTATACTGTTAAGGGTGTATGCAATCACAAGGTTGACAATAAAGAATATATGTCAAAGAAAGGCGATTTGCTTTTTATAAACTACAACCAAAAGCATTATTTTACGGCAAACGACATTGAATATATCAATATTCTGATAAAGCCAGATTTTATAAGCGAAAGGTTATAGCTTTATAATATTCAAAAAGCTCTGTGAAATTGAACAGAACCAGTAAAAACAGACAACAGAAAAAAAGAGCCTTCTATGGCATAATGAAACAAAAACCATAGGAGGTATTTTTTATGCCCAGAAGTTACAGACACATAAAAGAATATGAAAAAGAGATATTAGGACTAAAATCGCAGGGATTAACAGAGAGAGAAATAGGAAATCAATTAGGTTTTAGTATAAAACAAATTTGCACTCATAATTTTTGCTCCAACATCCTTCATCGCTCTTAGCCATACAAGCTGCAAATCGAGGTCATCATTCGGTAGCGGCTCACCTTTGGGTGAGCTAAATCCGGAGATATCATTAAGTTGCTGCGCGCCCTCATAATGCGTACCCATAGTACCGCCTATATTCTTTCATATCCAACAGCCGAGTATTTTATTTCTCAGCTATTCCTTTGCAAGTTTCATTTTTAACATAAAATCACCTCAAATCTATTTTCTTTTATTATATCGAAAATAGATTTGAGGTTAAATTAGCTTTTATGTCTTAAAAGTATTGTTTCTTTACCTTCTATCATTTTAGCAGTTAGAAAGGCAACTCTTTTCCTTCCTTCTTCCACTCAAGATATTCCGCTGTCGCACAGAATATAACATCGCCTGATGAGTTAATTGCTGTTTCAAGAGAATCCTGAACAACACCAATGATAAAGCCTACTGCAACGACCTGCATTGCAATATCCTGTCCTACTCCAAGTAATGAACAAGCCATAGGAATAAGAAGGAGCGAGCCGCCTGCAACACCTGATGCACCACAAGCGCCCAAAGTTGCAACAAAACTCAGTAGTATTGCAAGAAGAATATTAACCTCTATACCCTGAGAAAATGCAGCAGCCAACGACATAACTGTAATAGTAATAGCAGCTCCGTCCATATTGATTGTTGCACCAAGCGGAATGGAGACACTATAATACTCACGGTCCAAGCCGAGCTTTTCACAAAGACTCATATTTATAGGAATATTGGCAGCTGAACTTCTTGTAAAGAACGCTGTTACTCCTGATTCTCTGAAACATCTCAGCACAAGCGGATATGGATTCTTTTTAAGTACGATTCCCACTATCAACGGGTCAACAATAAATGCCACAGCAAGCATACATCCAACAAGAAGTCCGAGTATCTTTCCATACTCCGTAAAAATATCAAGACCATACTCGCTGACCGAGCCATATACAAGACCAAGAATACCAAAAGGTGCAAGCTGGATAACCCACGAAACAGACTTCGAAACTGCATTGGATATGTCATTTAATACCTCTTTTGTCTTATCACTTGCAACCATTCTGATTGCCAGACCAAGTACAACCGACCAAGCAAGAATTCCAACATAGTTACCAGACATAAGCGCCTGAACCGGATTCATAACCATATTTGAAAGAAGGGCTTTGAACACTTCGCCAAGTCCTGTGGGTGCTGCCTGCTCCAAAGATGCAGCAAGCGGTATTGTAAATTTGAACATGTAGCTGCCTATAACCGCTACAACAGCCGCAAGAAATGTACTTAACATATACAAAATTATAACCGTTCTGAAGCGTTTGCCAATTCCTACGCTTGCACCCGATAATGAAGATATAACAAGCACGAATACAAGCACAGGCGCAATAGCTTTAAGTGCTCCTACAAAAACATCTCCAAGCACAGTAATAAACGATGCCGCCGGAACCCACAGACCAAGACAAATACCAATTACCAGTCCTATTGCAATTCTCGCAATTAACGGCATTTTAGTATAAAAACCTAAATATTTACTCATCATTTTATCCTCCGGTAATATATATTATTTAATTATCAAAGATTTTTATCCAAAAGAAATTTACTTTACTATTTCGAACTGTTCTTCAGGTGTCAGGTCTACTACTGTACAATCGTTCGCATATGTACACTCTGGCAATATTATCATCGCTGTAAGTGTGTCATTGTTTACAGGCAACGGTGCCAGATGCCAAATCGCCGAGTTTATCTTCACCAAAGTGTTTTTAGGTACAATAAATGCTTTAACATAATCATTTACAATTGCCCCTGCCGATGCTGGCGCACAATGTATTATCATATCTCCATCAAGCGGAATAATCATTTCCCACGTTGTTGTATGATATTCCTGCTGTGTGATTATCATTTTTTCCGGCTTTTTTACAACAATCGGAGAATAACCAACTCTCGTTACACTGTCTGCTGTAATGCGGTCGGGGTAAAACTTGTGAATTGCTCCGCTAAGCGGATAACCGTCAGGCTTATCCGTCGCATAAAATACTCCAAACGGTGCAAAGTTCTCTTTTGTTATC
>JAHAZB010000090.1 GCA_018384175.1 Eubacteriales bacterium | reverse complement strand
CGTAGTTTGTGTCCTATGTCTTGGGTTAGCTCAAGGAAAACGGGCCACACCTGCTCGTTTTCTTCCAAATCTTCTTGTGTGGTAATTCCGTGTCCTACACTCTTTATTGGCGAAACAAAGTCTGCATTATGGACAAGGGAGTGGTCATTACCGTTTGCATACTGCCATAGAGCAATACCGTTTTTTCCGAGCCGCCTTTTCAAGAAGTCGGGATTGGTATTTGCCAAATCTCCAATGGTTCGTATGCAGTAGCTATCTAATACACGCTGCGTTGCTCGACCTACACCGAGCAAGTCCGGTGCGGGGAGTCCCCATATCTTATCTCTAAAGGTGTCTTTCTCAATTACTGTAATAGCATCAGGCTTTTTCATATCTGAGCCTAACTTAGCGAAGATCTTATTAAAAGATACACCGACAGAGATAGTCAAGCCAAGTTCAAACTTGATTATTTCTTTAATCTCGTTTGCAACCCTTTCAGGAGAGCCGTATAGCTTTTCTGTGCCGCTTATATCAAGCCAACACTCATCCATACCATACGGTTCTACTTGGTCTGTGAAGCGGCTGTATACGCTTCTTGCAAGTTTTGAATATTTTATATATTCTTCATAATGAGGTGGAACGATTACCAAGTCTTTGCATTTCTGCTTTGCTTGCCATACGGCATCGCCCGTTGCAACACCAAAGGCTTTAGCCGCATAATTTTTTGCAAGTACAATTCCGTGTCGTTCCTCTACCGAGCCACATACTGCTACGGGATATTTCTTCAAAGTAGGATCAAGCATACACTCAACGCTTGCATAAAAGTTGTTCATATCACAATGCAGTATAGAACGGCTCAATTTTTTTCACCTCAATTCTTGAATTTTTTGCAAAACCCCTTGACGAACTCTAATTCGTGGTGTATTATATAAGCACGAACTTAAATTCGTGTTGTGGGTAAATTATAGCACGAACATAAATTCGTGTCAATAGGTTTTCACGAATTAAAGTTCGTGTTCAAGAAAATGTTAAAAATATAGCCGAAGGGGTATGATTATGAAATTCAATGAAAGACTGAAGAAGTTTAGAGAAGATAAAAGTCTTACTCAGGTGCAGCTTTCTGATCTTACCGGAATTTCTGCTCGTATGATTCAAAAATACGAAGCAGGTACAGCTCGCCCTCGTTTAGATGCTGCGGAGAAGATTGCAAAAGCTCTCAATATTACAACCGATGAATTGCTCGGAAATGCTGATATGCTCGTTGCTCAAGCTGCCGAAAAGTACGGCGCAAGAGGTGCGAAGCAAGCCAAGCAACTGACCGAAGAAGTGACCGGACTGTTTGCAGGTGGCGATATGGCAGAAGAAGATATGGACTTAATGATGAAAGCCATTCAGGATGCCTATTGGATTGCAAAGCAGAATAACAAGAAATTCACTCCTAAAAAACACCGTCCTGAATAAGTCCGTTTTTTGGGACATTACTTATGTTAGACTTATAATATAAAGGTGTATGAAAGGGGTGAGAACCAATGTATGTTTGCACTTCCGAGATTGTCAAAAAGGCAAATAAGATAGTTGACCTTTGCGGTACTCGTGATCCTCATAGGATTGCAAGAGAACTCGGCGTTGAAATCTTATATTATCCTTTTAACCGACAACGTGGAGCGTATAAGGTCATAATGCGAAACCGCTTTATGTTCATCAAAGATAATCTGCATCCGGTGATGGAGAAGATTGTTCTCTTACACGAACTCGGACACGATTCGTTGCATAGAGAAGAAGCCACCCAAGTCGGCGGCTTCAAGGAATTTAATATTTTCGATATGCGGGATAACAGAATGGAGTTTGAAGCAAATGTCTTTGCTTCTCAAATAGCTCTACCTGACGATGACTTTATAGAGTTGGCAGAACGTGGATATGATACTGAACAAATTGCAAGAGCGTTAAGATCTGACATCAATCTTGTAGCAATTAAGGGCGATTTGCTCCGTTCCCAAGGGTATCAATTCAACCACCAAGAACACCGCAACGACTTTCTCAAATATAACAAATAAGACCGTCTACTCATTTGAGCAGGCGGTCTTATATTTTAAGGTGCATTTCTTCTTGTTCCACACTTAGGACATACCGGATAGAGCTTTAATTCATTGTAATTGGAGAAAATCTCAAAGTCTGTAATAACAAATCTATCAAGCATACTATCTTTCAAGACAATTTTTTCACACTCTGTTGGGCATTCAAAATCGCTTGCTTCATATCCTGCTTCCGGTCTAATCCAATGGAAGTATTCTTGACAACCTTTGGTGCAACGAGTTTTACCCCATTCAATTCCGCATTCGGCATTGCTACATTTCCAATGGTCGTTTCCAACTTTAGTAATGTGAGTTCCTCCACATATCGGACAATGAATTGGTTGTTCTTCAATTTCCATAAGTAATTTTGTGCGATGCAGAGAGATGTACTTCATAAGTCTTTGAATACTACCTACATCTGTTTGATTAACCGGTAAAATGGCTCTGTGATAGTTTTTCCAATCATTGTTGTCGCTATCAAAGAAAGCTTCACCATAATTAAACACTCGTCGTATAACTTCTCCCTGTTCAATGGAAGTAAAATCGTCCATTGAGTTTGCAACTAAATAACACAAATAATCATCACCACGTTCAAACAGTTCATCCGCTAATTTATTGATGCCACTCGCTTCAGAACTTGTTTTATAAAAAAGAGGAACGATAGTGAGTTTTCGTGTTTTTAGTTCGTGAAGCCCTTTATTGGCGTCAAGCGAATCAATAAAGTCAGTCCAAACAGAGCGACATTTATCGTAATGTTCGTGTTCTACTTTAGATAGTCTGCGCAAGTCAGACTGTTTAATGTGGACTAAGTTTCTTAGATCACTTTAAAAATCATCATATCATAGACATCCGTTTTTAAATATGGATTTTTTATGATAAATTTTTGTTTGTTAACAGATAAAAGTAATGCCGTTTTAGTGGCCCCTCCTACAAGCGGTCC
>JAHAZB010000089.1 GCA_018384175.1 Eubacteriales bacterium | reverse complement strand
AAATCAGTTAGCTCTTAATTATTATGAATAATACAGATGTTGCCAAATCGTTGCCAAAACACCTTTTAATTTTCGAAAAACCCAGTATTTATGCGGTGTTCAGCCGTTTCGTACATCATTCCCACTCTATCGTGCCTACAGGCTTAGGTGTGAGGTCAAGGAGGACACGGTTAATACCTTCAACCTCAGCAGTGATACGGTTAGTAATTTTATGGAGAACGTCATAAGGAATCTCTTCGATAGTTGCAGACATTGCGTCGGTAGTATTTACGGCACGGATAATTGCCGGCCAACCTTCATATCTCTTATCATCTCTTACTCCGACACTCTTCATATCCGGTACTGCGATAAAATACTGCCAAACGGTCTTAGAAAGTCCGCAAATATCAAATTCCTCACGCAAAATTGCATCTGCTTCGCGAAGTGCGTTTAATCTATCTCTTGTGATTGCGCCGAGGCATCTGACACCAAGCCCTGGTCCTGGGAACGGCTGACGGTCAACCATCTTAGATGGAAGTCCCAATGCTTTACCCACCACTCTTACTTCATCTTTATAAAGCAGCTTAATCGGCTCTACCAGTTCAAACTGCATATCCTCCGGCAATCCGCCTACGTTATGATGTGCCTTTACACCGTCGCTTTCAAGAATATCAGGGTAGATTGTGCCTTGCGCAAGGAAGGAAATACCCTCAAGCTTACTTGCTTCTTCATCAAACACCTTAATAAATTCTCCACCGATGATTTTACGTTTCTTCTCCGGTTCGGAAACATCCTTGAGCAAATCTAAAAATCTGTCGGTAGCATCAACATATATAAGGTTTGCATCAAGCTGGTTACGGAAAACTTCAATAACCTGTTCACTTTCGCCCTTTCTCATAAGACCATGATTGACGTGTACACAGACAAGCTGTTTGCCGATAGCTTTAATAAGAAGTGCCGCAACAACAGAGCTGTCAACACCACCTGATAGAGCAAGAAGTACCTTCTTATCACCTACCTGTGCTCTTACTTTAGCAACCTGTTCGTCGATGAATGCATCAGCTAATACTTTTGTTGTGATGCGTTCCATAGTATCCGGTCTTTTGTTTTCATTCATAATTTTCTACCTCATTTCTTGAATTTGTTTATCTTTATTACGGAAGGAGAATCGTATTTTCACCAATCTCGAAAATATAATCTCCCGACCTTAAAATTTTTGCAATATCAAATGACGTTTTCGGCATAACCTTTGTTCTTAACGCAGAAACAGCCTCATGTCCTTGATCAGGGTGATGGAAATCGGAGCCTGCAATCTGTATTTTGAAATTCTGTTCCTTTGCATATCTTGCAGCTATTCCCACACGCGAATTATGTCCTGGGTGCATATTAAAGCTTTCAATTCCATCAAGAATCGACGGCTCGCAAAGCTCTATGCCGTTTCTGAACGGATGTGCCTGAAGAAACACACTATCCGGTAGTTTTACCTCTTTCCTAAAAGTAGAAACTTCTTTATCAAGATAATCATAACACGTCGACAGTATATCGTAGTCAGCACCATAAAGCATATAATCGTTACAGTTTGGTGGAAATCGAAGCTCTGCGCCTAAAAACACCTTAATATTATATCCTTCCGCCGCCTTTACCGTTTCTTCGTAATCAGATATATATTTAGCAAGACGTTCCTCTTTTGTTTCGCCTTTTAGATTTTCCAAGAAGAAATGATTGGTTATAACAACTCCATCAAAGCCTTTCTTTGCATAGGTTTCTACCATCATCTTTGGTGTTATCTGACTACAACCGCTTGCAGGGCATGTATGCGCATGAAGCTCTATGCGGTAGCAGTATTCTTTTTTTAATCGTTCCTTTAACTCGCAAGGCAACATCCTGTTTACTCCTTATCTGTACATTGTACTGTCGCTTGATTTTGCATCCATATCGCAGTCTGCGAAAATGGTATCAAACAAACTTTGCGCAAAAAGCTCGTGCATTTCTTTCGTCGGATGGTTGATGCGATTTGCAAGCATCATTGTAATATCCTCTGTTTTGGACAGTTCCTTCCATTTCGCATAGCAGTCGCAAACTGTTACATTCATTTCCTCAGCAAGCTTTACTGCACTTTCAATATACAAATCCATCTTGCCCTCGGTCTGCATTTTTGCAGTTACACCCGCATATTCATACCACTTTTTCGGTGCATCTTCTGCAACATAGGTATTAAGCATATTCGGTGTCATAAATATAACCTCTGCACCGCTTGCCATACTCTTTTCAAAAATGGTTTTCAAAGAGTCTAAATATTCCTCAAGTGTTCCGTTGACATCATTTAAGCCAAAACAAACAATGATGAGGTCAGGGTTGTGCGATAAAACCTGTGCATCCATTCTTCCCAAAGAATCTTTTGCTGTAATTCCGCCAATTCCTGCGTTAATTACATTGACAGGAACATAGTTACGAACATCCAGAATTTTCTTTCTTAACCTTTCCCAGTAGACAGTTTCGTAGCTGATTTCACCTTCTGCAACGGCTCCGTGAGTTACGCTGTCGCCGAATGCAACTATTGTAATCGGTCCGTATTTAATAAGCCCATCATAATCCAAGTTGATTTTTTCTGCTATTTTCATTATATTTTCTCCGTATCAAAGCAAATTTTTCCTTAGTTCTTCCGGTGTCTCCGGATGGAGATATGCAGGCGCAATATCAAATACTGTTTTACATCCGGACTGACCTTCTTTTGAAAAACGATAAGCCGCTCTTGCATATGCAACAAGTACACTCGAAGTAAATTCTGGATTTGAGTCAAGTGTTAGTTTGTATTCTATAACGTGTTTGTTCTCATTATCGAAGCCTGTTGTTCCTGTGCGGAAAACTATACCGCCATGAGGGATACCACAGTGATTGCGGTCAAGTTCCTCCTGAGATATAAAATGCACAGTTGTATCATAATCCGCAAAGTAATTCGGCATTGTTACGATTGCTTTTTCGATAGCGGCTTTGTCAGCACCGTCCTCCGCAACTACAAAACATTCTCTTAAATGCTTTTGTCTGGTTGTAAGAGTTGGATTTTCGCCATTTCTAACGCTTTCCAATGCAGCAGGCACAGGGATTGTATACTGTTTCGCATCCTTTACGCCATCAATTCTTCTGATTGCATCGGAATGTCCCTGACTCACACCCTTACCCCAAAAGGTATAGTCGTTGCCGTTAGGGAGAATTGCCTGACCGTAAAGACGGTTTAAGGAGAACATTCCGGGGTCCCAGCCGACAGAAATTACCGAAACTTTGCCGCTCGCTTTACTTTCTTTATCAACTTTTGCGAAATGCTCAGGAATTTTTGCGTGAGTATCAAAGCTGTCAATTACGTTAAAGTACTTCGCCATTTCAGGAGTCTGAACAGGAAGGTCATTTGCACTTCCGCCGCAAAGTATCATAACATCTATTTTATCCTGCATTTCTATTGCTTTATCTATGTGGTAAACAGGTATATCTGTGCGGGTTTTGATTGTAGCAGGGTCTCGTCTTGTAAAAAGTGCCACAAGCTCCATATCCTTACTTGAACTCACTGCCGCTTCTACACCTCTGCCGAGATTGCCGTATCCGACAATACCGATTCTTATTTTCATTCCGCATCATCCTTCCATATATTTCAAATAAAAATACTATTTTAATAATGCCACAAAATCGTTAAAATTTCAAGTAGCTTAAAAAAAATTCTACAAATACCACAAACATTTTTTTCCTAAAAGCACAGCTACTGTGAAAAATTAAAACAGAGAGATGCTAAAATACATCTCTCTGCGCTTTGTTAAAACCTGAAATCGCGCATTCCGCCCTCCATATCAAAGAGGTGCTGCTTTGCAATTTCTTTAACCTTTTCGTTTGTAATCCTTTCTATTTCACGCTTAATAACTGCTGCACCCTTTACCTTTGTATCGCCGGATGCATAGTCTTCAAGATACTCCTTTAATGTCATAAGCGCATTCGGCTGACAGCAGTTTACAATTTGTCCCGACTTGACCAAGGACATAAAGCGGTCTCCCGTTCTGCCCTCACGGTAGCAAGCAGTACAGAAGCTGGGGATATATCCAAGCGACAAAAGCCAGTTTACAATTTCGTCAAGAGTTCTTCTGTCCTCAACATCAAACTGTGCAGAGTTCTCCTCCTCACCTTCGTCTGCATAACCGCCAACACTTGTTCTTGAACCACCGCTGATTTGTGATACACCAAGCTCTAAAACACGTTCTCTCGTCTTCTTTGACTCTCTTGTGGATATGATCATTCCTGTATATGGCACAGCAATTCTTAATACCGCCACAATCTTTGCAAAGGTATCATCATCAATCGCATTATTGAAATCATCAGGGTTAATATCCTCGGCAGGACGAATTCTTGGAAGACTTATTGTATGAGGTCCAACACCGCAAGCTGCTTCTAAATGCTCTGCGTGCATCAAAAGACCCACAAAATCATATCTGTAAAGGTTAAGACCGAACAGCACTCCACAGCCAACATCGTCTATGCCGCCCTCCATTGCTCTGTCCATAGCCTCTGTATGATATGCGTAGTTACTCTTAGGACCTGTTGGGTGAAGCTCCTCGTAAGCCTTTTTGTTGTAGGTTTCCTGGAAAAGAATATATGTGCCTATTCCTGCTTCCTTAAGCTTGCGATAATCCTCCACAGTAGTAGCGGCAATATTTACATTTACACGTCTTATTGCTCCGTTTTTGTGCTTGATTGAATATATCGTTTTAATGCTTTCCAAAAGGTATTCAAGAGGGTTATTTACAGGGTCTTCGCCCATTTCAAGTGCCAAACGCTTGTGTCCCATATCCTGAAGTGCGATTACCTCACGTTCAATTTCCTCCTGTGTAAGCTTTTTACGGCAGATATGCTTGTTCTTATAGTGATACGGGCAATAGGTACAGCCGTTCACGCAGTAGTTTGAAAGATACAAAGGAGCAAACATAACAATTCTTTTGCCGTAAAACTTTTCCTTGATTTCCTTTGCTAAAGTGAACATTTTCTCATTAAGCTCAGGAATGTCGCAGTCCAATAAAACTGCAGCCTCTCTATGCGACAAGCCTTTGCAATCTTTTGCACGTTCTATTAGCCCTTCTATAAGCTCTCTATTCGATTTATTAGCTTCGGCATATGCGAGAGTATCCAATATTTCCTCATCGCTTATGAACTCCTCTGCTTTTTTTGACATTATATCATACATAGTAAAAATTCCCTTTCCTCCATGGTTCAAATTATGTTACCATAAAGAAAAGGAAATGTATGTTGCAACTGCAACATTTACTGCAAAAACCTAAACTGATTACCTTTATAACTTATAATACCTTCTTTTTGCATTCGAGATAATTCTCTCGATAAGGCACTTCGTTCGACACCTAAGTAATTTGCCATATCCTGACGATTTAACGGAACTATTATTGTATCCTTTTTCTCCCGTTCAGCGATAAGTGAAATATATGTTATAACCTTTTCTCGTATTGTCTTTTTTGACAGAATTTGTACCCTGTCATTCATACTGAGACATTTTATCGCAACTGCACGTATAAAATTTGAAATAATTCTGGTATGTAGCGGTGTATCGGCAATATTTTGGCGGATGGGCGCAGCTTTAAGCCACACAACGACAGTTTCTTCTGTTGCTGTTGCATAGATTGGGCTGTCGCAGTTTGCAGTAACAGCAAGGGACTCCGCAAACATATCACCTCTCGTTATGGTTGCCATTATCATCTGATTACCGTTAATATCATCGCAGGAAATCTGCACTGCACCTTTTGTTACAACACCAAACTCTGATATTTCAGTTCCGAGCGTTATCAAAGTCTGCCCCTTTTTATATCGCTTTTCACGTGCGGAAAGGTATAAGAGCGCATCATCAAACTCTTTCTCCGTAAGACCGCTGAATATATATGCCTTGGAAAGCAATGCTTTGTCCATAAATTTCACCTCTTTAGTAT
>JAHAZB010000088.1 GCA_018384175.1 Eubacteriales bacterium | reverse complement strand
GAGTATTGATATATTTAGGACTAAATATATCATACAAGAATTGATATGCCATTTATAAATAAAATCGCAGACTTCGTCCCCGTAAGCAGGGCTTTTATCTTAAATAAAATGCCGGAGGCTAATGCAGCATATGTAAAAGTATATCTGTACATACTTGCACTTGAGGGCACTCATACCGAGTACTCAGACATTGCGTCAGCACTTTCTATGCTCGAAAGCGACGTAGTTAATGCTGTAAAGTATTGGTGCGATAAAGGTGTGTTGTCAGATAATGACGGTAATATCTCGTTTGGCAGCGAAAAAACTGCAACCACTTCCAAACCTGCACAGCCAAAGCCTGACGAGGTGAAAATCACGGTGAATAAAAGCGATTATACCACCTCCGACGTGAGCGATGCAGTTATTGCAATACCTGCACTTCGTGATATGATGGCAGTATCGGAGGAGCTTTTGCAAAAGCCTCTCAATCCATCAGAAATGGAGACACTCTACTGGTTTTATGACGGTCTGGGGTTATCACCCGAAGCCGTTTTAATGCTTATAGAATATTGCGTATCAAAAGGCAAGCCTCGTCTTTCATACGCCGAAAAGGTCGCACTTTCATGGTGCGAAAGAGGACTTGTTACTCCTGAGGATATAAGCAGATATTTAAGGGATAGCGAACGCGAAAACGAGGATATTAAGTATATAACGGAAAGAATGGGAATAGGCGGAAGACCTTTAGCCAGCGGTGAAGAAGAATATTTCGCAAAATGGATGGGCGAATTCAATATGAGCCGCGAAATGGTACTCCTGGCACACGAATACTGCCTGATGCAGACCGGCAAGCTGTCTTTTCCGTACATAGACAAGATACTTGAAAGATGGAATAATGACGGTATTCATACCACCTCCGCCGCAAGAGAAGAGCATACAAATCACAAATCAAACACAAAAAAAGCAACACCAAAAGGTAATGAATATGAATATACCGACCTCGAACAGATGCTTCGTGGCAAGTAATGTTTGACTTTGATATATAATAGTGATATAATAATATGTAGTCTTGCAGAAAGGAGTGGCAGAAGATGGCAAAGCTTGGCGAAAAGGACTATCAGATTCTTGAGTTTATAAGAAAGCAGCAGGAAAGCCGCGGTTTTCCTCCTACCGTACGCGAAATATGTACACACATCGGACTTACATCAACAGCCACCGTACACGCGAGGCTCAAAAAACTTGAAGACCACGGACTGATTGTTAAAGAAGGCGCAAAAAACCGTTCTATCAAGGTTGTTTCAGATGGAAATGAATCCTTTGTAAAAGTACCTGTATACGGTAAAATCACAGCCGGTGTGCCAATAACAGCAGTAGAAGACATAAGCGGCAGTTTCCCTGTTCCGTCCGATATAGCGACAAACAAAGAGCTTTTTATGCTCAAAGTCGAGGGTGAATCGATGATAAATGCCGCAATACTTGACGGCGATATGATAATCGTACAAAAACAGTCCACGGCCGACAACGGCGATATCGTAGTAGCGCTCATAAACGGCGAGGACGCAACTGTGAAAACCTTCTATAAAGAAGAAAATCATTTCAGACTCCAGCCGGAAAACGATTCAATGGAGCCAATAATAGTAGATGATGTGGAAATTCTCGGCAAGGTAGTGGGAGTTTTCAGGAAATTTTAATAAGGTACATAATTTTGATATATAATTAGGAAGGAAGATACAAATGAGTAAAATGCTTTTTACATCAGAATCGGTAACAGAGGGACACCCCGACAAAATCTGTGATATTATATCCGATGCTGTTTTAGACGAACTTTTAAGACAAGACCCCCAGTCAAGAGTTGCTTGCGAAACAACCTGCACAACGGGTATTGTGTCTATTATGGGCGAGATTACAACCAACGGCTATGCTGATATCCCCAAAATAGCAAGAAATGCTGTTCTTGAGATTGGCTATGACCGTGCGAAATACGGTTTTGACGGCACTACCTGTGCTGTTGTTACTTCAATAGATGAGCAGTCTCCCGACATCGCAATGGGCGTTGATGCAGAGGGTGCCGGCGACCAGGGTATGATGTTCGGTTATGCCTGCGACGAAACACCTGAGCTTATGCCACTTCCCATTTCGCTTGCTCACAAGCTTGCAAAACGTCTTACAGATGTAAGAAAGGACGATACTTTAACCTATCTTCGCCCCGACGGCAAAACTCAGGTAACAGTTTTGTACGAGGACGGTAGACCTGTTTCTGTGGATACTGTCGTTATCTCAACTCAGCACGCACCGGATGTTGATGTTCCTAAGATAAAGGCTGATTTGATTGAAAATGTTATAAAGCCGATAATTCCGGCAGAGCTTTTAACCGAGGATACCAAATACTACATCAACCCCACAGGCAGATTTGTTGTAGGCGGTCCTCAGGGCGACAGCGGTCTTACGGGCAGAAAGATTATAGTTGACACCTACGGCGGCTATGCACGTCATGGCGGCGGTGCTTTTTCGGGTAAAGACCCCACAAAGGTTGACCGTTCTGCAGCATATGCAGCAAGATGGGTGGCTAAGAACATTGTTGCGGCAGGCATTGCAACAAAGTGTGAAATTCAGCTTGCTTATGCAATAGGTGTGGCAGAACCCGTTTCTGTAATGGCTGATACCTTTGGTACAGGTGTGGTTTCTGACGAGGAAATTGCAAATGCAGTAAACAAGGTATTCGACCTTCGTCCCCAGTCAATCATTAAGGCACTTGACCTCAGAAAGCCTATCTACAAACAGCTTGCGGCTTACGGTCATATGGGCAGAGAAGATTTAGGTGTTCTTTGGGAGAAGACCGACAAGGTTGAAGAACTCAAAAAGGTACTCGGAAAATAAATTAAGGAGAAAAAAATGGCTGAACAAGCGATTAAAACTCTGGCACGAAACAAAAAGGCTCACCACGACTATTTCGTAACTGAAACCTTAGAGGCAGGAATTGAACTATTCGGAACTGAGGTAAAATCAATACGTGCAGGCAAGGTTAATCTTACCGATGCATATGGTCGTGTAGACAAGGGCGAGGTTTTCATTCTCGGAATGAACATAAGTCCTTATGAGCAGGGCAACATTTTTAACAAAGACCCTTTAAGGCCAAAAAAGTTACTTCTTCACAAACGTGAAATAAGACGGCTTATAGGTCTTACTGCTCAGGACGGTTATTCTCTTATTCCCCTTTCGCTATATTTCAAAGGCTCAAGGGTTAAATTAGCCTTAGGAGTATGCAAGGGTAAAAAGCTCTATGACAAACGTGATGACATCGCAAAACGTGATTCAAAACGCAGTATGGACAGAGCATTTAAGGAGCATAATAACAGATTTTAGCCAAAAATACAAAAAATTCACAAAAACCCCTTTTCAAAGGCAGATTTTTGTGATACAATAGCTTTAATAACAAAAAAATCACGGAGGTAAATACAATGACACACGTTAAGACTCTTAACAAGGCTGTATTAAAGGACAGTGTTAAGCGCGGTGCTTGCGGCGAGTGCCAGACATCTTGCCAGTCAGCTTGCAAGACTTCATGCACAGTTGCTAACCAGAAGTGCGAGCAGCTTAAGAAATAATTAAAACAGAAAAAGATAGCTGCCTTGCCGATTTTGCAGGGCAGTTGTTTTTATGACAAGATGGGAGTTTTTTTAATTGATACATAAATATAAATTGATGGGACTTGACATCGTTTTGGATGTTTACAGCGGTGCGGTTCATATTGTAGACGATATTTTCTATGACCTTTTAGATAAAATCGGCGAAAGCTTTGATAAAGATGCAGATTATTCAGGTATAATTGCAGAGCTTTCACAAAAATATCCTGAGTCAGATGTAAAGGGCAGCTTTAATGAACTTAAAAAATTAGTTGATGACGGTCAGCTTTATACCGACGATTTCTATGCCGAGATTGCGGCTAAGTGGAACAAAAAGTCGGTTGTTAAGGCACTCTGTCTGCACATCGCCCACGACTGCAACTTAAGATGTAAATACTGCTTTGCAGGTACGGGCGAATATCAGGGACACAGAGGTATGATGAGTGCTGAAGTCGGAAAAGCGGCTATTGACTTTGTAATCAAAAATTCAGGTACAAGGCGAAATATCGAGATTGACTACTTTGGCGGCGAGCCACTGATGAATTTCGGTGTGGTTAAGGAAATAACCGAATATGCCAAGGAGCAGGGCGAAGAGCACAACAAAAATTTCCGCTTTACGCTCACAACAAACGGCATACTCCTAAATGACGAAGTCAAGGCATATGTAAACGAAAATATGTCAAACATCGTCTTGAGCCTTGACGGAACAAAGGAAACAAACGACAGAATGCGTTACCGCGTTGACGGTTCTGGTACATATGATGCAATCGTTCCCAAGTTTATTGACATTGCAGAGAGCAGAAATCAGGACAATTATTATGTACGTGGTACATTTACAGCAGAAAATCTGCACTTTGCAGATGATGTTATGCATATGGCAGACCTCGGATTTTTGCAGACAAGTGTTGAGCCGGTAGTTGCTCCCGAAACGGAAAGCTATGCTCTTAAAGAAGAACATATCGACACCGTTCTGGCTGAGTACGAAAAGCTTGCAAAGCTATACATTGACCGAAGACGTGAAGGTAAACCCTTCAATTTCTTCCACTTTATGATAGATTTGGATCAGGGACCTTGTGTTGTAAAAAGACTTTCAGGCTGCGGTGCAGGTCATGAATACATTGCGGTAACTCCCGAGGGAGATATCTACCCCTGCCATCAGTTTGTCGGCAACAAGGACTTTAAGATGGGCTCTGTTATGACAGGTGAATTTGACGAGGAAATCAAATCAACATTCGAAAAATCAAACATCTATACCAAGCCAGAATGTAGTAACTGTTTTGCCAAATTCTACTGCAGCGGCGGTTGCGCGGCGAATGCCTATAACTTTAACAAGGATATCAACGAGCCGTATAAGCTCGCCTGCGAGTTTGAGAGAAAGCGTGTAGAATGTGCAATCGCAATCGAGGCAATAAAGGCAATGGAAGGACTTGAATAAATACTGTTTTATCCAGTAAAAAATCCCCCCCGTATAACGGGGGGGATTTTTTATTCATTCACAATAGCTCTTTTTCTGCTTTTATGCGAAACAATGAGTGTAATCGTTGCAATTGCACCCAGAATAAGTGTACACATTACAGTAAACAAGGACGCGATGAAAAATGCACCAGAAAGGCTGTCTCCTCGCGCAAATACCGTTTGTGTAACCGGAAAAAATCTAAGTAGAACCGCAGTATATATAGCTGACAAAAGTGCGTGTATAACCTTTCCTGTTATGTATGGTATAAGGCTTACTCCCTTCCCTGCCGCAACACTCATCACCTGCAAATGCACGCAAAGACCAGCAAAGCCTGTCGCCGCAGAGGAAAGTACCAGCTTTGTTCCTGTTGCCATTTCCATCTCTGATATTCCCTTTATTCCGGATGTAAGCTCACTAACTGCCACAAACACCGTTCTCATTATGCCATCAGGAATTAAATCCGCCACAAGATTAGCAACAACCGAAAAGAATATTACAGCACCGCACACGGTCAGAATACTTGATATCGAGCCTGACAGCGCCATATTGAATATCTCACCAAGCGACCTCTCCTCACGTATAGCACCACCAATTATACTTTCGCTTTTCTCACCCTTATAAAATCTGAATAAAATACCCACCGTTACCGCAGCAGCAATATGCGAAAGATATAGCATAATCCCGATTTTCGTACTGTGGTAGACTGCAACACCAACCGAACCCAGAATAAACAGTGGCCCTGAATTGTTACAAAAAGCAAGCAACCGTTCACATTCACACTTTGAAAGAGAGCCCTTTTCATAAAGCTTCAGTGCAGTCTGGGCACCCAGCGGATATCCGGACACAATGCCCAGTATAAATGCTGCTGCACCGCTTCCGTTTATATTGAAAAGCGGAACCATAACTTTTCCGAACAGTCCTGCCAGCGTCTCACAAAATCCGGAATAAATCAAAATCCCCGAACAAACAAAGAACGGAAACAATGACGGAACCAACACCTCACTACAAAGCACCATTCCCGCCTTTGCATATTCTATGGCATTTTGCGGATAAAAAAGGATAAGCATAGTTATAAAGGTAAAAATATAATATTTCAAAAATCCACGCATTTGCAAATCCGCCTTTCGTTATTTGCTTGAATTTATTATGCTTAATATGAATATGATAATTATGTGATAAATATGAAAAGAGGCAGTATGAAATGAAAGAAAAATCAAATTCTCTCCTTAACGCACCACCGATAATAACAATCTACAACAACGAGAGTGTCAGAATAGAAAACATAAAAGGAATTCAGGGCTTTACCACAGATGGTATATCGGTAAAAACCGACAGCGGAATTGTTTTTGCTGCCGGAGAATCGCTAACTGTACAATCCTACGAGGACGGAATTGTTACCATTTGCGGCAGAATATGCTCTGTTTCATACTTATAAAATGGAAGGATGAGGAAATTTTATAATGATTTTGCTAAAAATCTTTTATTTTCTGAAAGGATATGTTATAATAGATATAATAGACGGCGAAGGTGCAAGGCTTATCAACTTAGCCGCAGAAAACGGAATACATATATGGAATGTAACTGCAAATAGCGCTTATGTTTCAAAGTCTGACAAGGACAGACTTTTACACCTTGCCAAAAGGTATGCTATCGCTGTCGAGGCAAAAAAAGAAATCAGCTTTTATGACCGTTATCTTAAAAACTGCGGTTGGTTTTTGATTTTCGGACTTTTATTTACAACGGTGTTTTTTGTTCTCGCATCAGGGTATGTATGGAGAATAGAGATTAACGGTTGCGAAGATGACATTGCCGTACAGGTAAAAGAAGTCCTCGAAGAACAAGGCTTGCGTGTCGGTGTGCATAAATTCACACTCCCCGACGGCAATACACTCAAAGATTCTGTCATATACAATATAGACGGTGTGAACTGGGCTTGGGTATATTTAGACGGAACTCTGGCAAGAGTGGAGGTCTCAACAGGTGTACCCGCACCCGAAATTGATAACGATAATACACCTTGTAACATCTCTGCCGCCTGCGACGGAATAATCACATATCTTTCTGTTAAAAACGGACGTGCGGTACTAAATAAAGGAGACAAGGTCTCAGCAGGAGATATTATAATATCGGGAGCTATGCCCGGCGGCACATTATTTCCGCCGTACAGTATCAGGGCAGAGGGCGAGGTCTTTGCAGAAACGATACATACCGACAGCTGTATTGTACCACTTTACAAAACATATACTAATGATACCGGTAACAGCTATACCATTTATAGTCTTAGGCTTTTTTCCATTGAGATTCCGCTCGGAAGCAGAAGCAGAATTCCGTTTAATGAATACCGCATACAAGAGAATGTAACGCCGTTTGGTATATGCAAATATAAATACATCGAAACGGAAAGCTATACCGAGCAAATCCCATCTGAGCTTGCAGAGACCGAAGCTCGAGATAGAATGTATGAGCGTATTATGAAGAAGCTTGCTCACGGCTCACAAAAGATAGAAGAACGGTTAATTTCCGAGGCTGTTACAACGGACAAAATCAAAGTAACACTAACTATGACCTTTAGAGAAAATATAGGTGTGAAAACACCTGTCGAATTATGGCAGACGGAGGAACTAAAGAATGACGAGACAAATTGAAATACCTGAAGGCACGGACCTTTCAGCACTTTTCGGAAGCTTCGATGCTAACGTAAAGCTACTTGAAAAGAGCCTGAATGTCAAGCTTACAGGCAGAGACGGTACAATCAAGCTTACCGGCTCGGACGAAGATGTAGATAAAGCTGATGAGGTTTTAGCTATCTTGTTACAGATAATAGAAAAGGGCGAACGCATTGATGACCAGAAAATTCTCTACGCTGTTACAATGGTGCAGGAAAACGGCGGCTTTGACTTAAAGCTTCTTGGTGATGACTGCATCGCTGTAAACCAGCGAGGAAATCCCATCAAAACAAAAACACTCGGTCAAAAAAAATACGTCGAGTCAATGCGTGAAAATACGATTGTGTTCGGAATCGGTCCTGCAGGAACAGGTAAAACCTATCTTGCTGTTGCACGTGCTGTTACTGCACTTCGCAACAAAGAGGTTGCACGAATAATCCTTACACGACCGGCAGTTGAAGCTGGTGAAAAATTAGGGTTCCTGCCCGGAGATTTGCAAAACAAGGTTGACCCATATTTAAGACCGCTGTATGATGGAATGTTTGAAATGCTTGGTGCAGAGCTTTTTGCAAAGTATCAGGAAAAGGGAATGATTGAGGTCGCACCGCTTGCTTATATGCGTGGTCGAACACTTGATAACGCATTTATCATCTTAGACGAAGCACAAAACACCACCCCCGAGCAAATGAAGATGTTCTTAACCAGAATAGGCTTCGGCTCAAAAGCCGTGGTTACAGGTGATATTACGCAGATAGACCTCCCCGGCGGTAAGGCATCAGGACTTAAAGAGGCTGTAAGAGTGCTAAAAGGTGTCGAGGATATCAGCTTCTCGATGCTCACCGAAAAGGACGTTGTGCGCCATCCGTTGGTACAGAAGATTATTAAAGCATACGAAAAATATGATAACGAACAGGAGAAACGAAAGAAAAATGATAAGACTGCTCACAGAGAACGAACAGGAGAAAGAAGAAATAACCGCAGAGATTAAAACTGCAATTGAAAAGTGCATAAGCTACACTTTAGGCTTTGAAGGCTGTGAATTTGATACGGAAATAAGCATTACCTATGTAGATGACGAGCGTATTCACGAAATAAACCTCACAGAGCGTAACATAGATTCGCCCACCGATGTTTTGTCCTTCCCTATGTGTCTTTTTGACGATAACGGAGATATCACAGATGCAGACTATGATGGCGATTATCTGCTTTTAGGCGATATTGTAATCTCAGCCGAGCGTGCAAGAAAGCAGGCTACGGAGTACGGACACAGTTTCTTGCGTGAAATGGCATTTCTGACAGTACATTCTATGCTTCACCTTTTAGGCTATGACCACGTTGATGACGAAGAAGGCGAAAGGATAATGTTCGAGAAACAGGAAACAATTCTTAAAAATCTTGGTATAACGAGGTGATACAGATGGATAATAATTATAAATCGGGTTTTGCCGCAATAATCGGTATGCCGAATGTCGGAAAATCAACTTTACTTAATGCCGCTGTCGGACAAAAGATTGCTATTATTTCCGACAAGCCGCAGACAACACGAAATAAAATTCTTGCTATATACAATGATGAGGGCAGCCAGATTGTCTTTACTGACACTCCCGGAATTCACAAGCCTCACAACCGTCTTGGCGAAATGATGGTGCGTGCAGCGAAAGAATCAATGAACGATAATGATATACTCATTATGGTGGTTGATGCATCAAGAACCGTGCATGACACCGAACGTGAGATTGCTGCTGCTATTAAAAATACAGGGCTTAAAAGCATTCTCGTTATCAATAAGGTTGATATTGTTAAAAAGGATTCGCTTTTGCCTCTTATTGCAGACTACTCAAGCCTTAACGATTTTGATGCAATCGTTCCGATATCAGCTAAAACCGGCGATGGTATAAAGCTTTTGATTGACGAAATAAAAGCTCTTTTAGAAAGCGGACCGCAGTATTATTATGACGATATGGTTACCGACCAGCCTGAAAAACAAATCGCTGCGGAAATTGTACGTGAAAAGATGCTTTGGCTACTCGACAAAGAAGTTCCGCACGGTATTGCTATCGAAATAGAAAAGATGCAGGAGAAGGAAAATGTAACCGCTATAAATGCTGTAATCTACTGCGAAAAGGATACTCACAAGGGTATTATAATCGGCAAAAACGGCGAGATGTTAAAAAAAATAGGAGCACTCGCCCGTACAGACATCGAGAAGATGCTTGACAAGAAGGTTTATCTTGAGCTTTGGGTACGAGTGAAAAAGGATTGGCGTAACAACAACTACCTACTGAAAAATTTTGGATTTGTTCAAAGCGGAGAATAATTTATCGAAAAAGGTCGAACTCTAATTATAAAGGAGGGGTACCTTTATGATGAATTTTGACGATAGCTGGGAGATTTTTTCTAAGACCGGCGATATAGACGCTTATCTCAATTACAAATCCGTCCAAAACACACAAAACGGGAGCGGCGGTTATGGAGAGCATAAAGACGAAAGGCTTGATAATAAAAAGCTCTGATTATGGCGAAGCAAACTGTATGATTACGGTCTTTACCGAGAATATGGGCATTGTTTCGGCAGGAGTTTACGGCGCACGAAGTAAAAAAAGAGGTCTTGGTGCATCAAGCCGTATATTTACCTTCGGCGAATTTCTGTTTAAGAATTCAGGCGGCAGGCTAAGAGTCGAGGAAATCGCTGTACGAGAAGGCTTTTTTCCGCTATGCGAGGATATAGTAAAGCTTTCTGCAGCGGTATATTTCGCAGATTTAGCATATGCCGCAGTAGGTATGCACAACAAGGACAACGGTGTGTTCCGACTTCTTCTTAATACCATCTATGCCTTATGCTATAACGACATTGACTCTGATGTTGTAAAGACAGTGTTCGAGTTCCGGTTAGCTGCCGAGGGCGGTTATCTTCCCGTTCTGGACTTGTGTGCCGCATGCGAGTGCGAACCTCAGGGTGAGATATATTTTGATATCGAACGCGGCGGGATTTTATGCGAAAGTTGCAGAAGACCGGGGAGTATAAAACTAACTACTGCAGCCCATACAGCTATAAAATATATCCTGTCGGCAGAGGATAAAAAAATCCTTTCCTTCAAAGCCGACAATAATGTTATAGCTCTGCTTGCAAACATTTCAGAGCAGTATATCAGCGAGCATCTCGACCGAAAATTCAAATCGCTTGATTATTATAAAAAAATAAAAGGGAGCAATTAGCTCCCTTTTTCGTTACTTAAAATACACAATAATCAGACATATACTTTTCCATCAAGGTAACAAGCTCTGCATATTCAGGCTTTTGAGAGAGATATTCGTGAATATCTCTTACGTCAATTATTGAATGTACATTTATTCCAAACTCCTCGGTAACCTCTGAAACAGCAGTTTTGCCAGGGATTTTACCCACTTCACAACGGTTTACCGAAATAAACATATCCTTAACCTTAACATCTGCCGCGCCTGTTAAAACGGGCATAGTCTCACGAATAGCTGTTCCTGCTGTGATAACGTCCTCGATAATGATTACTCTGTCATTATCCTGTGGCTTATATCCAACAAGGCTTCCGCCTTCACCATGGTCCTTTTCCTCCTTACGGTTGAAGAAATAGGGCTTATCAATTCCGTATTCAGAATAAAGTGCACCCGCAGCAGCAGTTACAAGAGGTATTCCCTTGTAAGCAGGTCCGAACATAGCATCAAATTCTTCACCGCATTTCTCCTTGATAAGTGCAGCATAAAACTTGCCAAGCTTAGCAATCTGTTCGCCTGTCTTGTAGTTTCCGGTATTGACAAAGTATGGTGTATTTCTACCGCTCTTTGTAACAAAGTTACCGAAACGCAGAACATCTGCACTCATCATAAATTCAATGAAGTCAATTTTCTTTTCTGTAAGCATATTACCTCTCCTTAATCTCTGAAATACAGATTTTTTAACTTTTTTAATATTTTCTTTTCCATTCTGGAAACATACATTTGCGAAACCTGCCAGTCGGCAGCGATTTTGCTCTGACTTTCTTCATTGTAGAACCTGCGTCTTACAAATTCCTTTTCTCCCTCTGATAATACAGACATACAATACTCTATAAAATCAGAATCCTCAATCATCATAAATCCATGTTCGTCCCGGCCAATAAGATTGGACAAAACCAATGTACCGTCTGCGTCCGCCTCATACTCAAGCGAATGTACAAATGCACTGTCCCCTGCTTCATACGCACTTCTTAATACTTCAACCGGAATCATCAGTGCTCTCGCAATTCTCTCCTCCGAAATTGCACTGTCGTGTCTTCTTTTTATCAGCTCAGCTCTGTAGAATACCTCATAAAGCTTTCTCGGTATTCTTATAAAGCTTCCTTTATCACGAAAATGTCTGCGTATTTCACCCATTATAGTTGGCGTTGCAAATGTCGCAAACTTAACACCTCTGTCGGGATTAAACCTCTCTACTGCATAAATCAAGCCCATACACGCAACCTGATATATATCATCGTATTCTATACCTCTGTTTATAAAGCGCCTCGAAAGTATTTCCGCAATATATATGTAGGTGTCGACTATTTTGTTACGCAGCTCAACCGTAGGATTTGCCTGATATTCAGCAAACAACTCATATTCACTTGTATTGGTAGTCTTCATCTGAGCTGCCATAAAACCATTCCTTTGTTACTCCGCAACTATATAAGCTGCTATCTTCTTAGCACTTTCTGTCCTTTTTATAGCTTCTTCATCATCAACTTCGTTATAGCGCGGATTTCTAATCATTAAATAATACTCCGATGCATCTATTCCTCTTTCATTGAAAAATCTGCAATCGCCAAGATTTACTGCATAGGCTATGCCTCTCGCACTCATAAGTCTGCTCTTATCAGGCATTGTTTGTGTATATTCCTCAACCGGCACAAAGAATTCGTCATTTGCTTCATCATTAAGATACTTATTAACCTCATCCTCTGATAAGAAGAACACACAGCTTTCTCCCGCCGCAAACTCTACCATTACCTTTGTTGCGATTGCCATTTCATACTGAGCATCCTTAACTTCTCCTCCGCCGCTAATGAGCTGTTGAATCATAACGTGCTTTTCACCGTCGCCGTTAGAATCATCTATAATCTCTGCCAAATCAGCTTCTACCGCTTCTAAATGGTCTTCGCTAAGACCATGACCGCCGGATATTGTTATCGTCGTATCATAGTGAATTTGTGTTGCATACTGATAAACTGTAACCGCTATCAGCATCAAGGCAAACAACGTCGCTATCGTATGCCATTTGTAATAGTCCCAGAAATATTCCCACCATTTCTTGGTAAACCGTTTCGGGACTGTTCCGTATTTTTCCAATTATATACGCTCCTTTTTTCTTTTCCCCTAAGCCGGATAATCCTTTACTTATACATATTATACTATATTTTATATTTACGGTCAAGTGCCATCTTAGAAAACTCATAAATTCTATTCAAACAGAGAATAGCTATTATAAGATACAAGACTTAGTTTACAATGACTTAGCAGATGCGGATAAGCCTTTTCGTGAAAAGGTTTACAAAAAATCCCCCGTATAACGGGGGATATCTGCAAACAAAAGGATTTGTCAAGGACACTGAACCCTACATTTGTGATATCGCTTTACGACTCACGTTGTATGTAGCGAACAGCCTCTTGCAATAACCAAAAAATATTTCTTTTATAATTATATAATCGTACCCTTTGCGATTGCAAGCGGATAGCATCTTTTCACCCTAATTTTCTTCCACGAGCATATCCTTACATATTTAACAGCTCAGAAAAAACTCCACCCTTTTCGGCAAGTTCGTTATATGAGCCTTCTTCTACAATCTTTCCGCGGTCAAAGACCAATATTCTATCCACATTTTTAATGGTGGAGAGTCGGTGCGCAACTATAATTACGGTATGCGCCTTCATCAAATCCTCCATTGCCTGTTGAATATGTCTTTCAGAAATATTATCAAGTGCCGAAGTCGCCTCATCAAAAATAAGAATATCAGGATTTCCGAGTACTGCTCTTGCAATAGCAATTCGTTGTTTTTGACCGCCAGATAAATCGAGTGCACCGTCGCCGACAATTGTATTCCAGCCCTTTTCCAGCTCGTTTACAAACTCGTGTACACGGGCAATTTCCATTGCGTCAATTACCTCTTTATTCGAGGCATCCGGACGTGCAATTTTTACATTATCCCAAATAGAACCGTAGAAAATAAACGGATTTTGAGGCACAACACCGATTGAAGCACGCAGGTCGTGAAGTCCGAACTCACGCAAGTCGCATCCGTGCATCTTTATAACACCGCTGTTCACATCGTAAAGACGCATAATAAGCTTTGTTAAAGTGCTTTTACCGCTACCGCTGCTGCCAACCAGTGCAACACTTTCGTTGTAGTTAATATCACAATTGAATTTTTCAAATATTGTACGGTTATCATAGCCGAAGTATACATCACTAAAGGATATACAGGGCTTGTTGTTTTTAACAGCACTCTCTCTTTCTATGTCGATACTTCTTGTTCGCTCCTTCTCCTTTTCTGGTGTAGAGGTCGCAGTATCAAGAATCCCAAGAATTTTATGTAAGCCCGCCTCCGCCGAGGTCTTTATTAAAGATAAATTCATCCAGTTTATTAGTATTGATAAAATGTTACTCATACTTGATAAAAATGCGTACAGAACACCTACCGAGACCCCTCTGTATATACAGGAGAATGCACCAACTAAATAACAAATAGCTGTACCAACATACTGTACAAATTCCGGTTTTTGGCTTTCTGAAACTTGTTTTGTGGTAGATTTTACACCCTTTGCATACATTTTGCCGATAAAATCTCTGAAGGTGCCGAGCGTGTTTTCCTCAATAGAATAGAGCTTAATTGCCGCCATACCCTGAAGTGTATCGTTAAGGTAATGGCTTGCCTCACTCTCGATATCTATATACTCACGAAACAGCTTTCTTACCCGTCGTCTTGATATAACGTAGCATAAAGCCATAACAATAGCTGTTCCGAATAAAATCAATGTAAGAAGCCAGTCATAGCTAAGCAGTGCAATGAGTGAGATTATGAGAGATACTACCTGATAAGGAACTGCAATAAACATCTGATTCATATAGCCTTTTATGTTATTTATGGGTGAGCCCATAATGCAGTTAAACAACTCTCCCACCGAAGTGTGTTCATGAAATCGCATACACATTGCCTGAACGTGAGCAAAGAAGTGCGACCTGAGGTTATACAGAGTCCCCTCCATACTTTTGAGCATATTGGAATACCCTATACGCCATACACCTATTCGTAGTGCGGCGATGATTACATAAAACCCGCACATTATACCGGTATATTTCATTTTTTCTTCGGATGTCAACAAAGTATTGGTAATACCGTTATCTACTATGTATTTGATTATAAGAGGTTGTATTGCAACAAAGACACCGACAATGCACGCAGCAATCATTGTAATAACTAATTTGGCGCGGTATTCTTTCATATACACCGCTATATACTTCCAAAAGCCGTTATATTTATCTTTCAAACTTGCTCACCTCTTAATAATTTGTCAGGCAAGGTTAATATATAACATAAAACCACTTGTGTCAATGCTTTTGAATCATAAATTATATTTCATTTATATGACAAACGAGCGAGGATTTTCCTCGCTCGTAAATGAGTCTTATACAATTGTTCCCTTTGCGATTGCAAGCGGATAGCACTCCTGACCGATAAGCCGTCTACCCTTTGTTATGTGTACTTCCTTATCGAATACAACATAGTCAAGCTCGACACCTTCTTCAATAATTGCATCCTGCATAATAATAGAATTTCTAACAACTGCATTTTTCGCAATCTTAACACCACGCGAAAGTATACAGTTCTCAATCTTGCCCTCTATGATACAACCATCTGAGATAAAGCAATTTGACACCTCAGCCTCATCACCGTATTTAGCAGGGGTCTGGTCCTTTGTCTTAGTGTATATGGGGGATTTAGGATTGAAAAGTTCTTTTCTTATATCCTCTTGCAGGAACAGCATATTATTGCGGTAGTATGATTTCATACTGTCTACAATATCTGCATAGCCTTCAAACTTATATCCGAAAATTCTTAAGCCTTCCATCTTCTTTGCAATTGCGTCCTTGATAAAATCATGGTCGCCACGTGCCGAGCATTCATCAATAATACTCTCAAGAAGTGCCTTTTCCATTACATATATACCAAGTCCGGCATTGCTTGTTTTTGGATAATAGGGCTTATCCTCGATATCAGTTACACAGTTTTCGCTGTTTATATCAAGGAGTGTGAAACGTGAAAGCTCTCTTTCCTCGCTGCCGCTCATATCCTTATAAACAATAGTGATATCTGCCTGGTTTTCCTTATGAGAAGCCAATACCTTCTTGAAATTGATATTATAAACGCCTGCACCCATAACCAGAATAACATATGTCTGATGCGAACGGCGGATATAGTCCCTGATACCTGCCAAAAGGTCTAAATCGCCTTCTATTCTGCCCATTGTACGTTCCAAATCCGGAGGAAGAATATTAAGTCCCTGCTTTTTTCTGTCCAAATCCCACGGCTTACCCGACTTGATATGGTCCATTAGCGATGAATACTTCGACCTTGTTGCAACACCAACGTTCACTATACCGGCGTTTGCCATATTCGACAGCACAAAGTCAATTATTCTATATCGACCTGCTATCGGCATCGCAGCTATTGAACGTATATCGGTAATCGGCGGAATTTTCTCATCTCCGGCGATAATTATTCCCATTGTATCTCTCATTATATAATTCATTCCTTTCCTTGCCGTTTAACAATTGTAAAATCAATCCTGCTGCGACTCAACCATCGAGCCCTTAGGGATACTCTCACCTGCAGCCACAACAGCAGTACCCTCTATAAGCACAATACCGTGTGTACACATTGCAGATGCGTATTTATTGTCAGCAACCTCAGTCATACCAATTTCTGCTCCGTCTCCGATTACAGCATTCTGACCGATAACTGCCTTTTCGATTTTTACATTCTTGCCTATTACGGCTCCAGGGAATACCACCGAATCCTTAATTTCACTACCCTCACCAATCGAAACATCACTGAATATTACCGAATGGTCTACATTTCCGCAAATTGTGCAACCCTCTGTAACAGTTGAACGTGTTACCTTCGCACCGCTGCCTATATAGTGCGGTGAAAGGGCAAGGTTTCTGGAATATATATTCCAGTGCTTTTCATAAAGTTCAAACTTAGGCGGTGTGTCGATAAGGTCCATATTCGCCTCCCAAAGACTCTGCACCGTTCCTACATCCTTCCAATAGCCCTCAAAGGTATAGCTCATCATCTTTTCACCCTTTTCGAGCATCTTAGGGATGATATTCTTACCAAAGTCATTGGACGATTCAGGGTCATGCTCATCCTCGCTCAAGTACTTTTTAAGTACGTCATATTTGAAAATATAAATACCCATTGATGCAAGGTTGCTCTTTGGATTTTTGGGTTTTTCCTCAAACTCGACTATTTTGCCTTCTTCATCAACATTCATTATACCAAAACGGCTTGCCTCGTCCCACGGAACGGGCATTACCGCAATAGTAATTGCCGCATCATTCTTCTTATGAGCCTCCAGCATATCACCATAATGCATCTTATAGATATGGTCTCCTGACAATATCAGAACATTTTCCGGATTAAAGCCCTCCAGAAAACTGATATTCTGATATATAGCATTTGCAGTACCCTTATACCATTCGCCTGCGTTGGCACTCTGGTATGGCGGCAAAACGTAAACACCGCCGTTATTTCTGTCCAAATCCCAAGGAGTTCCATTTCCTATGTAGGTATTAAGCTCCAAAGGCTGATACTGCGTCAGGACACCTACTGTATCTATTCCTGAATGTACACAGTTTGATAGCGGGAAGTCGATAATCCTGTATTTTCCACCAAACGGCACCGCAGGCTTTGCCACGTTTTTTGTGAGCGCTCCGAGCCGGCTTCCCTGTCCGCCGGCAAGAATCATTGCTACACAGTCCTTTGAAATCATTTTTTCTCTCTCCTTACTTTATCGCTGTCTTTTTTCGACGCTGTATTCTTTTTTGCACTCGGCTTCTTTCTGATATAAAGTGCCGCATACCCGTCAAGCGGTACCTCTATTGAATAAGACATATCAAGAACAGGTACTTTTTTCGCCTTAAAGCTTGTTTTTATATGCCTGCTTTCACCACCGTATTTCTTCTCGGCAGAGTTCATAACAATTTCATACTCACCAGATGACGGTACTCCAATACGGTATTGTGGTCTGTCAACAGGTGTGAAATTAACGCAAACGATAACATTATCACCCTTACGTTTTCCCTTTCGCATATACGAAATCACCGAATTGTCGCCATCCTGGTCATTTATCCACGCAAAACCATCCCAACAGTCATCTATCTGCCAAAAGGCTTTATTATTCACATAGAATCTGTTTATATCTCTTACATAATCCTGAAGCTTTTTATGCATTTCAAAGTCCAAAAGCTTCCACTCAAGTCCTTCGTCATAGCGCCATTCTATAAACTGCGCAATCTCTCCGCCCATAAACATAAGCTTTTTTCCCGGCAATGACAGATAATATGCCAGAAGAGCCCTATAGGACGCAAACTTTTCTTCATAGCTACCATACATCTTGTCCACAAGAGAGTGCTTGCCATGTACGACCTCATCATGCGAAAGAGGGAGAATATAGTTCTCGCTATAAGCATAGAACATTAAAAATGTCAAAAGATTATGATTTGACTTTCTGAAATATGGGTCCATTGACATATACCGGAGTGTATCGTTCATCCAGCCCATATTCCATTTATAGTTAAATCCGAGTCCGCCCTTTTCAACATCTCCCGTTACCATTCCCCATGCAGTTGATTCCTCTGCAATCATAAGGAAGTTCGGGAAGGACGCAAACATTGTTTTATTAAGATTCCTAAGAAAATTTATCGCTTCAATATTCTCATTTCCGCCATATATATTGGCAATCCACTCCCCATCATTACGGCTGTAATCACGGTAAAGCATTGATGAAACAGCATCAACACGGAGTCCGTCGATATGATAAACCTCCGCCCAGAAATATGCTGAGGAGAGCAAAAACGAATTTACTTCGCCCTTTGAGTAGTCAAAAACCATCGTGCCCCAGTCTTTATGCTCGCCCATTCTTGGGTCAGCATATTCAAATGTGGCACTGCCGTCAAACATATAAAGTCCATATCCATCACGCGGGAAATGCGCCGGAACCCAGTCCATTATTACATATATTCCGTTTTTGTGCGCTATATCAATAAAATACATCAAATCCTCAGGACTTCCGTATCTTTTTGTCGCAGCAAAATATCCGGTAACCTGATATCCCCACGAACCATCAAACGGATACTCCGATAACGGCATAAATTCGATATGCGTATAGCCCATATCCTTAATGTAAGGTATGAGTTCATCTGCAAGCTCACGATAGCTTAAAAAACTACCGTCATCATGCACTCTCCAACTGCCCGGGTGTACCTCATATATAAGCATTGGCTTATCATAAGGCCGTGTTTTCTCACGCAAAGACAGCCACTTTTTATCGGTCCATTTATATTCCGGAACATCGCGCACAACAGATGCACTGTTCGGCCTTAATTCAGCCTCAAATGCAAACGGGTCAGCTTTAAGAGTTATCTTACCGCTTTTTTCCAGAACGGCATATTTATATAATTCTCCCTCTTTTACATCGTCAAACCAACCATACCAAATTCCTGTTGAACCGGCCTTCTTAAGCTCCATCCCGTCGCCGGTCCAGAGATTATGGTCGCAGGCAACCGCCACATGCTTTGCATTAGGTGCCCATACCGCAAACCTCCACCCATTATTATATCTATGCACACCCAGCGCCTCATATGCTTTATAATTTGTGCCTTCGTTAAATAAATATAATGGGAATTCTCCCAATCCATATCCGTAATCGGACATTGTGTCCCCTCCTCGAGTTGTTCTCATTATATTATACCACGTAATTTTTATGCAGTAAATACCATTTTACTATAAACTTATTCCAGTTCTTTGTGTAAAATGACGAATTTTGGCAAATTTTACATTATTTTGATATATATATAAATTACACTATTGTTTCATTTGTGTATCTTCGATAAAAATACCTTGACACCAAAAGAAATTTAGTATAAAATAAAGTTATGCTTAATATTTCTTTGAACTATAATTCGGGTTATTGTTCGATTGTTATAGTTTATGGAGATTTTAGCGGGATTATCCGCTTGTAGATACATAAAATTTAATAATCAGCAAACCCGAATGATAACAAAAAAATAATTTTATCATACGGGGGTGGCAAAAATAGATACTTTACACATCATTTTAATATCTATTTCAGCATTTTTTCTGTTGCTAAGCATTGCTACCTTTTTTGCCGGAGTTGCATATCGTAAAAAGATTGCCGAAGCAGAGATAGGCTCTGCCGAGGAACATGCAAAAGCTATAATGGCTGATGCAGAAAAGAATGCAAAAGCCAAACAACGTGAAATGTTACTTGAAGCAAAAGAGGAAAATCACAAGCTCCGTTCCGTTCTTGATGCAGAAATCAAGGATAGACGTAGAGATCTTTCACAACAGGAAAAACGTGTAAATCAAAAGGAAGAAAACCTCGACCGCAAGACCGAGGCATTGGAAAAGAAAGACCAGACACTTAATCAAAAGCTGCACGAGCTTGAAAAGAAGCAGGCAGAAATTGAGGAGATTAAGGTAAAGCAAACTGTTGAGCTCGAGCGTATTTCGGGTATGACAGCGCAGGAAGCTAAGGATATGCTTCTTCGTGATATTGAAAGTCAGGCTCGTTTTGAGGCTGCTATTATGGTTAAGGAAATCGAACAGCAGGCTAAAGAAGACGCAGAGAAAAACGCAAAGAATATTGTAGCATCATCAATCCAGAAGGTTGCAGCTGACCACGTCGCTGAAACAACCGTTTCTGTTGTTAATCTCCCTTCAGATGAAATGAAGGGCAGAATCATTGGTAGAGAGGGACGTAATATCAGAACTCTCGAAACAATTACCGGCGTAGACCTCATTATTGACGATACACCGGAAGCAGTTATCCTGTCAAGCTTTGACCCGATTCGCCGTGAGGTTGCAAGGGTTGCTCTTGAAAAACTCATTGTTGACGGAAGAATTCATCCGGCTCGCATTGAGGAAACAGTCGAAAAAGCAAGACGTGAAGTTGAGCAGACTATCAAACAGGAAGGTGAAGCCGCTACCTTTGAAACAGGTGTTCACGGTTTACATCCTGAGATTATTAAGCTTTTGGGTAAGCTTAAATTCAGAACAAGCTATGGCCAGAACGTCCTTAAGCACTCTATTGAGGTTTCACACCTTGCAGGTGTTATGGCAGGCGAGCTTGGTTGTGATGTTACTCTTGCCAAGCGTGCAGGTCTTTTGCACGATATTGGTAAAGCAGCAGACCATGAAATTGAAGGTTCGCACGTTACAATCGGTGCTGATATAGCTAAGAAGTACAAAGAAAACAAAGATATTGTTCACGCAATTATGGCACATCATGGTGATGTCGAGGCTGAAACACTTGTTGCTCAGTTTGTACAGGCCGCAGATGCAATTTCTGCTGCAAGACCGGGTGCAAGACGTGAAAATCTTGAAACTTATATCAAACGTTTGCAGAAGCTTGAAGAAATTGCTGACAGCTTCGAAGGTGTTGATAAGTCATATGCAATTCAGGCAGGACGCGAAATTCGCGTTATGATTAAACCTGATGCTGTTAATGACGAGGGTATGCTCATTGTGGCTAAGGATATTGCAAAGCGCATTGAAGCTGAGCTTGAATATCCCGGTCAGATTAAGGTAAGTCTTATCCGTGAAACACGAGCAGTTGATTACGCTAAATAAGATAATAAAAGCGGATTTCCTTCGAAATCCGCTTTAATTTTCACTTACCTGCCGGATTTCCGGCTTAGAATGGAGTTAATATGAAAATTTTGATGATAGGCGATGTATTCGGCAGAGTCGGACGTGATATGCTTTTTGAGTATTCGGAACGTGGATTTTTTGGTGCTGATGCTGTTATTGCCAACATAGAAAACGCCGCACATGGCAGAGGTGTTACCAAGAATGTATACGATGAAATTTCAAAAACCGGCATTGATGCGTTCACCCTTGGTAATCACGTATGGAACTGCCCTGATATTGTAAATGTATTCAGGTACAATGACAACATCATCAGACCATATAATCTTGAGGGCGACCTGCCCGGCTCCGGAACAACTGTTATAAAGGCAAAAAATGGTGTACGGATAGGAGTTATAAATCTTTTGGGCAGAGTGAATGTTCAGCCATATTCCACCAATCCGTTTCTTGCAGCTGACAAGGCGATAGAAAGTCTTAAAAGCAAATGCGATATTATTACAGTTGATTTCCACGCAGAAGCAACGAGCGAAAAACAGGCTATGGGGTATTATCTCGATGGCAGAGTGAGCGTTGTCGCCGGAACGCATACGCACGTACAGACCGCTGACGAGAAAATTCTCGCTAAGGGCACAGGATATATAACCGACCTCGGTATGACAGGCCCTGCTGTATCTGTTTTGGGAATGGACAAGAATATTATTCTCGACAGCTTTATCAAAGGCTATTCTAAACGTTTTGAGCCTGCAACAGGCAATGGACAGTTTAATGCTGCCATGTTTGAAATTGATGAAACAAGTGGCAAATGTACGGCTGTGGAAAGGATAAATATGAACTTATAAGGAAGGTGTATACCCTTCCTTTTTGTATTCATTGCCACTACACTATAAACATCATCGGGCGGTTCGTGAACCGCCCCTACGAATATACCTCAAATTTAGTATGCATTATGTTAATTACATTATTTTGTGTAGGGTACATTCACGAATGTCCCGTTTTCGGGCTGTCAGGGACGCCATCCCCTACAAATATTATGGCTATAAACAAACCGCGACCTGTACTTTTGTACAGGTCGGTTTGTTTAAGAGTGTTGCAACCTTTGGCGCACAATTAAAAAAGTGCACCAACCTAAGCTGATGCACCGAAAAACGTACACCCGCTTGTTGTCACACAAATCTTCTTACTCTTAAACAAGTATACAGAAATGAGCATACATTTTTACCAAAATAAAAATGCACACTTGTTTTAAGAGCGAATATTAAGATTTATGCGACGCATATGGTATATCATATACTTTTCAAATCGTCAATATATAAATTTATGGTTCGTTAGTACAAATTGTGTGTATGGCAGATGTTCGCCACTGTCGTCCTACGTAAGAACCCCCTGTGTTAAAGCGAGTTTTATGTATATATTTTACTTTCGTTTTTACCAAATTCCCTAATAAATATAAAGGAAAAACAGACCTCATATGAGGTCTGATTAATTATACTTTAATCACACAAGCTCAAGGATTGCCATCTCAGCAGCATCGCCGCGACGGGGACCCTCCTTAATTACTCTTGTATAACCGCCGTTTCTGTCAGCATACTTAGGAGCGATTTCAGCAAAGAGTTTTGTTACAACATCTTCCTTTGTGATGAACTCCAATGCCTGACGGCGTGAATGCAATGTATTAGCTTTGCCGAGAGTAATCATCTTCTCTGCAAGGCTCTGAGTTTCCTTTGCTCTGGTTAAAGTGGTTTCAATTCTGCCTGTCTCCAGAAAACTTGTTACCAAGTTTCTCAAAAGAGCTTTTCTCTGGTCGGTAGGCATATTAAGCTTTCTTGTACCCATTAACAACTTCCTCCTTTCTTAAATAAGGCTATATCATTCTTCCTCTTCTCTAAGTGCCAAGCATAAGCCGTGGAGCTTGAGCTTAACCTCATCAAGAGACTTTCTTCCGAGGTTTCTGACCTTCATCATTTCCTCCTCGGTCTTGTGAGCAAGGTCTTCTACTGTATTAATTCCTGCACGCTTCAAGCAGTTGTAGGAACGAACAGACAAATCCAAGTCCTCGATTGACATTTCGAGAACCTTTTCCTTCTTGCTCTCCTCTTTCTCAACCACGATTTCAGCATTCTTGCCTTCTTCTGAAAGGTCGATAAAGAGCTTCAAGAGGTCGCTCATAATCTTAGCTGCGAGACTGACAGCCTCGTCGGGCTTTGTAGTACCATTTGTTGTAAGCTCTATTGTAAGAGTCTCACGGTCGCTGTACTGCCCAACACGTGTATTCTCAACCGTGTAATTAACTTTCTTTATCGGTGTGTATATTGAATCGATAGGAATTACACCTACAGGCGGCTGCATACTCTGCTTATTCTTTTCTGCAGAAACATAGCCTCTGCCCTTTGAAAGAGTAATCTCGATATAGAGATTAGCATCCTCGTTAAGTGTTGCAATATGAAGATCCGGATTGAATATCTCAACGTCATCGTCGCAGATGATGTCTCCAGCTGTTACTTCACACGCACCTTTTGCTTCTATATACACCGTTTTTGATGATTCTGAATGTAATTTAAGAGCAAGCTTTTTGATGTTCAGGATGATTTCTGTTACATCTTCCACTACACCCGGAATGGTAGAAAACTCGTGCTGAACTCCATCTATCTTAATAGCAGTTGCAGCAGCACCGGGAAGACTCGAAAGAAGTATTCTTCTTAATGAGTTACCAAGTGTTGTAGCATAACCACGCTCAAGAGGAGTTACTTCAAACACACCTCTGTTTCCTGTCATTTCCTTACATTCTATATTGGGCTTTTCCATTTCAATCATCTAATAAAACCCTCCTTTTACATAATCAAGTAAATTTCCAACTTACCGAGGGTAAACTATAATTACTTAGAATACAACTCGACGATTAAGTGTTCCTCAACTTCATAATCGATACAATCTCTTGTCGGAAGTGTTACAACTTTTCCCTGCATTGCATTCTTGTCCATGTCTAACCACTTGGGAACGCTTCTTGTAGCGTTTGCCTCGGCAATACTCTTCATATGAGCAGAACTCTTGCTCTTTTCACGTACTGCTACTGTGTCGCCCTCTTTTACAAGGTATGAAGGAATGTCTACCTTCTTACCGTTTACGAGGATATGACCGTGGTTGACAATCTGTCTTGCTTCACGTCTTGTGTTTGCAAGACCGAGTCTGAAGACTACGTTGTCAAGTCTTGTTTCAAGAATTGACAAAAGCTCTTCACCTGTAATTCCGTGCTTCTTTGTAGCCATTACGTAGTACTTACGGAACTGCTTCTCCAAAACACCGTATATAAACTTAACCTTCTGCTTTTCATTAAGCTGCAAGCCATACTCGGACTGCTTCTTTCTTCCCTGCTTCGGGTTTCTGTTAGAAGTCTTGTGAACTCCCATTACGCCGGGCTCAATACCGAGAGTCTTGCATCTTTTAAGAACCGGTTGCATATTCTTAGCCATGCTCTATTCCTCCTTCTCTTATTCAATCAGACACGTCTTCTCTTAGGCGGTCTGCAGCCGTTGTGAGGAATAGGAGTTACATCCTTAATCATTGTAACTTCCAAGCCTGCTGCCTGCAAAGCACGGATAGCAGCTTCTCTTCCTGCACCGGGGCCCTTTACAAATACCTCTACAGTCTTAAGACCATGCTCCATAGCTGCCTTTGCAGCTGTCTCTGCAGCTGTCTGAGCTGCGAACGGAGTGCTCTTCTTTGAGCCTCTGAAGCCCATGCCGCCGGCACTTGCCCATGAAAGTGCGTTGCCGTCTACATCGGTAATTGTAACAATTGTATTATTGAAGCTGGAAGCGATGTGAGCAGCTCCTCTTTCAATGTTCTTTTTAACACGTCTGGTTCTTGTGGTTTTCTTTGCTACCTTAGACATTAGCTACTCCCTCCTTACTTCTTCTTATTAGCGATTGTCTTTGCCTTACCTTTTCTGGTTCTGGCATTGTTCTTTGTGTTCTGTCCTCTTACAGGAAGACCCTTTCTATGACGGATACCTCTGTAACAGCCGATTTCCATCAATCTCTTAATATCAAGTGCAACCTGACGTCTCAAATCACCCTCAACAGTGAATTCAGCGTCGATTGTTTCTCTAAGTTTGTTAACATCCTCCTCGGACAAATCCTTTACTCTTGTATCAGGATTTATACCGTTCTTTTCGAGAATCTTCTGTGAGCTCTTAAGTCCTATACCGTAGATGTAGGTAAGACCGATCTCAACTCTCTTCTCTCTGGGTAAGTCAACACCTGCTATTCTTGCCATATTGTTTCTACACCTCCAAATTATTCTTGAGATATCATCAAAATATATATAACATATTCAAGCTCTGCACCTATCTATATGCAGCAGCCGCACTTGAACAGGTTAAATACAATTACCGTTTGTTTTTTCTATTTGCTTAGATTATCAGCCCTGCTTCTGCTTATGCTTCGGGTTTTCGCAGATAACCATTATCTTGCCTTTTCTCTTTATGATCTTGCATTTTTCGCAAATAGGTTTAACTGATGGACGTACCTTCATTTTGCTTATGCCTCCTTACTTGGATCTCCATGTAATTCTCGCTCTTGAAAGGTCATACGGAGACATCTCCATTGTAACCTTATCGCCGGGGAGAATTTTGATGAAGTTCATTCTTAACTTGCCTGAAATATGAGCAAGTACTCTGTGCCCATTTTCAAGCTCTACCTTAAACATTGCATTAGGGAGAGTCTCAACTACTGTACCCTCTACCTCTAAAACGTCGTCCTTTGCCAAAGAAATAACCTCCCAGTCTGTTAAATTGGTTTCATTTCTGCTAACGCATTTCGTATCATATAATCTTCAGGCGTACCGCTTTGGCACACATCCGATACGAAATTTGTCTTGTTAAGATGCTTGATTTTCTTTTTCTTAGGATTGGCTATTCGGCGTTTTTTTCCGTCTACGAGATATACATAATCTCCTTCGACCTTAAGAACGATGAATAAATCGCCCTTATCACGCCCCGCCCTTGAATATACTGCACTTCCGACTGTAATATCCATATTACACCTCATCGTACAACGTGAGTATCTCCGCCTTATCACGTGTGATAAGAACTGTATTTTCGTAATGTGCCGAAAGACTTCCGTCGGCGGTTACCACCGTCCAGTCATCGTCGAGCACTTCTACATCATACTCACCTGCATTTATCATAGGCTCGATAGCAAGAGTCATTCCTGACGCAAGCTTTACACCCTTTCCCTTTCGTCCGTAGTTCGGAACACTTGGGTCTTCGTGCATTTCCTTGCCTATACCGTGTCCGACTAAATCGCGTACAACAGAATAACCGTTATTTTCAGCATATTCCTGAATTGCCGCTGATATGTCGCCCAGCTTCGCTCCATGAGAGGCGAATTTTAGTCCTTCAAAAAAGCTCTGCTTTGTTACGTCGATGAGCCTTTGTGCCTCAGCGGAAATCTTACCGACTCCGTAGGTTCGGGCTGCATCGCCGTGATAGCCATCTTTATAAGCACCGACATCTATTGAAATAATGTCGCCTTCTTTCAAAACTATATCCTTTGACGGAATTCCGTGTACGACAGCATCATTTAATGATGCACATATCGATGCGGGATAGCCGTTATAGTTCAGAAAGGATGGAACAGCTCCCTGTCTTTTGATAAAATCGAATGCGATTTTATCAAGCTCTGCGGTTGATACTCCCGGTTTGATATGCTTTGATATCTCTACCAGAGCAAGTCCGGTTATTTTACCGGCAACACGCATTTTTTCTATTTCGGAACGTGATTTGATTGTTATCATTTTTCCACTCTCCGATTTAGTCTTCGAGACCAAGTGCCTTTGCCACTTCCAAAGTGGTGTCAGCAAGCTCTTCCTTGCCGTAAGCAACTACCAATTTACCTTGTGCCTGATAGTATTCCTTAATTGGCTCTGTTTGGTTATGGTAAACCTCGATTCGGTTCTTTACCGTTTCTTCATTGTCATCAGCACGCTGTATCAGCTCGCCACCACATGGGCATTTATCACCATTTGGTGATGGCTTGAATACAACATGGTACGGAGTTCCGCACTTACTGCACTCACGTCTGCCTGAGAGTCGTTCGATTATTGTTTCGTCAGATACTTCAAGTGAAAGTACCTTATCAATCTCTACTCCCGATGCTGTAAGCGCTTCTGCCTGTGCAGTTGTTCGTGGGAATCCGTCAAGGATGAAGCCCTTTTCACAGTCTTCCTGCGAAAGTCTTTCCTTTACTATACCGACAACAACATCGTCCGGAACAAGCTTTCCATCATTTATATAACCTTCTGCCATACGTCCAAGCTCTGTTCCTTCTCTGATTGCTGCTCTTAGCATAACACCTGTTGAAATAGTGTCAATGCCGAGCCTTTTTGACAGAATTTCAGCTTGAGTTCCTTTTCCCGCTCCCGGGGGACCCAATAAAATCAGCTTCATAATTATGCCGCCTTTCTGAGTTGTTCATATAAGGAATTTTGGATTACTCCAAAAATCCCTTATAATGACGCATAACCATCTGTGATTCAATCTGTCTTACAGTTTCAAGTGCAACACCCTCCATAATGAGCAATGATGTACCACCTATCTGCAAGCCGTTGATACCGAATACAGCACCAACTACTACCGGCAATACAGCGATTACTCCGAGGAACAATGCACCGATGAAATTAAGTCTTGTTGATACACCGTTTATAAAGTCGCTGGTCGGCTTTCCGGGACGGTAACCCGGGATATATCCGCCCGACTTCTTCATATTATTTGCAAGCTCAACAGTATTGAACTGGATTGATGCATAGAAATATGTGAAGAAGATGATGAGCAGGAAGTAAATAACTGAGTATACAACATCGCACCACCAGGGGCCGAGACCTGCTGAAAGGCAGCTGAGGATATAATATCCAAGTCCTGCCTGCGGAAGACTTCCTGATGAAAGGAGTCTGACGATTGTTGCAGGGAATGCCATGATGCTCGATGCGAAGATGATAGGCATTACGCCGCCCATGATAACCTTTATGGGGATATTTGTGGACTGTCCGCCGTACATCTTTCTTCCAACAACACGCTTTGCATACTGTACCGGAATTCTTCTCTCTGCTGAGTCGAAGAGCACAACAAGTGCGATTGCTGCAATTGCTACAACCAGAATTGCTACTGAAACAACAATACCCTTGAGGTTAAGACCTGTTGCAAGGAACTGGTTGTAAATTGTCATAGCACCACTTGGGATGCTTGATACGATACCTGCAAAGATTATAAGCGAAACACCGTTTCCAAGACCTTTTTCAGTAATAAGCTCACCAAGCCATACAATGAATGCTGTACCTGCTGTGAATGTGAGTGTTATTATGAAGAAGGTAAGAACGCCTTCGTTTACAATTGTTGTCATATTGCTTTCAACACCCATATTATGGAGTGTTACATAAAGACCTGCACCCTGTACAAATGCAAGGATGATACCAACGTATCTTGTAATCTTATTTATCTTCTTTCTTCCTTCAATACCTTCCTTGGCAAGTCTTTCCAAAGCAGGAATTGCAACAGTCAAAAGCTGAATAATAATTGATGCATTGATGTATGGTGATACACCGAGTGCCATTACGGTTGCGTTTGAGAACGCGCCACCGGTGAAGATATTGAACAGTGAGAACAAGTCTGCACCGCCATCACCCAAAAATGCCTGCATTGCTTCGCTCGAAAGATATGGAACAGGAACGTGTGCTCCAAATCTGAATATAATGAGCATTAACAGAGTGAACAGTATTCTCTTTCTAAGGTCAGGGATCTTAAATGCGTTAGTAATAATAGACACTTAAATCACCTCTGCCTTTCCACCGGCTTTCTCAATCTTTTCCTTTGCCGATTCAGAGAATTTTGCTACCTTAACTGTGAGATTCTTTGTAATCTCACCTCTTCCAAGAATCTTGACACCGTCCTTAATCTTGGAAATAACGCCTGCTTCCTTAAGAAGTTCAGCAGTTACCTCTGTACCGTTATCGAATCTTTCAAGCTCCGATACATTAACTGCAACATATTCTTTTGCAAAAATATTTGTGAAGCCTCTCTTCGGGAGACGTCTGTATAATGGCATCTGACCGCCCTCAAAGCCCGGTCTTACACCGCCGCCGGAACGAGCGTTCTGTCCTTTATGACCTTTACCTGAGGTCTTACCTGTTCCGGAGCCGATACCTCTGCCAATTCTTTTACATTCAAATCTTGAACCTTCAGCAGGCTTAAGTTCGTCTAATCTCATTTGCCGCACCTCCTTCTTGAAATTTTATCAGTTCTCCTCAACTTCTACAAGATGAGATACTTTTTTAATCATACCTCTGATCTGCGGAGTATCCTCGTGCATCTTTACGTCTCTGATCTTCTTAAGACCAAGTGCTGCAACGTTTGCCTTCTGATTCTCCTGGCAGCCGATTGTGCTTTTAACTAAAGTTACTTTTAACATAGCTTTATGCCTCCTTAACCGACAATCTGGTCAACAGTCTTGCCGCGGAGCTTTGCAACTGACTCAGCTTCCTTAAGGTTTGCAAGACCTGCAATAGCAGCCTTAACAACATTCTTCTTGTTGTTTGAACGCAAACACTTTGTTCTGATGTCCTTTATACCTGCAAGCTCAACTACCGCACGAACTGCACCACCGGCGATAACACCGGTACCCTTTTTAGCAGGCTTAAGAAGAACTCTTCCTGCACCGAACTCACCAATTACCTCATGTGTAATTGTTGTGCCCTCGAGGGGAACGGTTATCATGTGCTTTTTAGCATCTTCGATGCCCTTTCTGATTGCATCGGGGATTTCAGTTGCTTTACCGATACCGCAACCTACTTTGCCGTTGCCGTCGCCTACTACCATAAGTGCAGAAAAACGCATTGTACGTCCGCCCTTTACAGTCTTGGCAACACGGTTTATCTCTACGAGTTTCTCTTGTAAATCAAGAGTTGTCGCATCTATTCTTTCAGCCACAAAATCTACCTCCTTATATTAGAATTCAAGACCTGCTTCTCTCGCACCTTCTGCAAGAGCAGCTACTCTTCCGTGATAAATGTATCCGCCTCTGTCGAATACAACGGTCTTAATGCCCTTTTCAAGAGCCTTCTCAGCTACAAGCTTACCTACTGCCTTTGCGCCTTCGATGTTTCCACCCTTGCCTTCAAATGCCTTGTCTAAGCTTGACGCGCTTACTAAGGTGATACCTTTTGTGTCATCAATTATCTGTGCATAGATGTGATTCAGACTTCTGAATACGTTAAGACGGGGCTTCTCCGCAGTTCCGGAGATGTTCTTTCTCACTCTTTCGTGACGTCTTAATCTTGCAACATTACTGTTTTGCTTTTTTATCATTTAAGAACACTCCTTTCTTACTTCTTCTTAGCTCCTGCTTTACCTTCCTTACGACGGATTACCTCATCAACGTACTTGATACCCTTGCCCTTGTATGGTTCAGGCATTCTGTACTCTCTGATTTTAGCAGCTGTTTCGCCAACTACTTCCTTGTTAGCACCGCTTACGATAATCTTGTTAGGAGCAGGAACCTCAACTGTGATACCTTCGGGAGCCACATACTCTACCGGATGCGAGTAACCAAGGCTCAATACGAGAGTCTTGCCCTGCATCTGTGCTCTGTAGCCGACACCGTTGATTTCAAGCTCCTTCTTGAAGCCTTCGGTTACACCGACTACCATGTTGTTTATCAATGTTCTTGTAAGGCCGTGGAGAGCTTTGTTCATCTTCTCCTCGTTCGGACGCTCTACTGTGATAACGCCGCCTTCAGCTTTGATAATCATATTCGGATGAAGCTTTCTTGTAAGAGTTGCCTTTGCACCCTTAACTGTAACTTCATTTTCAGCGCCGATTTTTACGTCTACTCCAGCAGGAATAGTAATCGGCAACTTGCCTATTCTTGACATTACTTTGTCCTCCTTAACTTAAATTTTCTCTGCCTTTACTATTTAAGGCAGGGTTTTCAGTTTGATAAATAGGTTTTTACCATACGAATGCGAGAACTTCGCCACCTACGTGGTTTGCTCTTGCGTTCTTATCTGTCATAATACCCTTAGAGGTTGATACGATTGCGATACCAAGACCTTTTAATACTCTCGGTAACTCATCTGCACCGGCATAAATTCTAAGACCGGGCTTGGAAACTCTCTTAAGGCCACTTATAACCTTTTCTTTGTTCTGACCGTACTTCAGGGTAATTCTGATAACACCCTGCTTACCGTCTTCTATCACCTGATAGCCTTTGATATAGCCCTCTTCGTTTAAGATTTCAGCTATTGCCTTCTTCATATTGGAAGCGGGAACGTCAACTGTTTCATGCTTTGCGGTGTTTGCGTTTCTGATTCTGGTTAGCATATCCGCAATAGGATCAGTGATTTGCATTGAATTTACCTCCTTCCGAAATTATCGGGACTCGATTGTTTTTACCAGCTTGCCTTCTTCACGCCGGGGATCTGGCCCTTATAAGCCAATTCTCTGAAGCAGATACGGCATATGCCGAACTTTCTTAAGTAAGCGTGAGGTCTGCCGCAGATTTTACATCTGGTGTAAGCCTGAGTTGAATGCTTAGGCTGTCTCATCTGCTTTATCTTCATAGATTTCTTAGCCATGATTTATCCTCCTAACTTAACTACGAACGAAGGGAGCGCCCATTAAGCTCAAAAGCTCACGAGCCTCTTCATCGGTCTTTGCTGTTGTTACAACAATTATATCCATACCTCTGATTTTATCTATCTTATCGTAGTCAATTTCGGGGAAAATAAGCTGTTCTTTCACACCGAGTGAGTAGTTACCGCGACCGTCGAAGGAGTTCGGGTTAATACCTCTGAAGTCTCTTACGCGCGGGAGCGCAACATTGAAAAGTCTGTCGAGGAACTCGTACATCTTCTCACCACGGAGTGTTACCTTACAACCGATGCTCATTCCCTCTCTGAGCTTAAAGTTTGCTACTGACTTTCTTGCCTTTGTTACAACAGGCTTCTGACCTGTGATTGCAGCAAGGTCGCCCATAGCAGCCTCTATTACCTTGGGGTTGTCCTTTGCATCGCCCAAACCGATGTTGACAACGATTTTTTCAAGCTTAGGTATCTGCATTGTGCTCTTGTAGCTGTACTTTTCCATAAGAGCCGGTGCAACCTTAGCCTTGTACATTTCCTGCATTCTGGACATCGCTTAAATAACCTCCTTCCGAATTAGTCGTTGAATATCTCTTCGCACTTCTTGCAGTATCTTGCCTTTGAACCGTCTTCAAGAATTTTAACGCCGGTTCTTACAGCCTTACCGCATTTCGGGCAAACTCTCAATACATTTGAAGCATCGATTGCAGCTTCCATATGGATAATGCCACTTTCTTCGCCTTGTCTTCTTGCTTTCTGGTGCTTAGAAACCATTGCAATGCCTTCTACAACTACCTTGTTCTTCTCAGGGATTGCAGTGATTACCTTACCCTCTTTGCCCTTGTCTTTGCCGGAGATAACTCTTACAACGTCGCCTCTTTTAACATGCATCTTTTTCATTGCGTTTACCTCCTTCAATTAAAGTACTTCGGGAGCGAGTGAAAGTATCTTCATATATTCTTTATCACGAAGCTCTCTCGCTACCGGCCCGAAGATACGTGTACCTCTCGGGTTCTTATCATCTTTTACTATAACCGCAGCGTTCTCGTCAAAGCGGATGTATGAGCCATCAGGTCTTCTTGTTTCCTTAACGGTTCTTACAACAACTGCCTTAACTACATCACCCTTCTTTACAACGCCGCCCGGTGTTGCCTTCTTAACAGAACAGATGATTTCGTCGCCTACGGCTGCATATCTTTTCTTCGAGCCGCCCATAACACGAATGCACATAACTTCCTTAGCGCCTGTGTTATCGGCAACCTTCAGCTTTGTTTGTTGCTGTATCATGTTCTTTCCTCCTTTTCTGGAAAAACGCCGTCAAATTAGCGAACCTTCTCCACGATTTCTACCAATCTCCATCTCTTATCCTTGGAGAGAGGTCTTGTTTCCATAACCTTTACCTTGTCGCCGATTGAGCAAACATTCTCTGCGTCGTGCGCCTTCATTTTGTAGGTTCTTTTTACAACCTTACCATAAAGCGGGTGCTTAACGCTCTCTTCTACTGCGACAACAATGGTCTTATCCATTTTATTGCTGATAACCTTGCCGATTTTAACCTTACGGCTGTTTCTTTCTTCCATTAGGTGTTGCCTCCTTTCAAAAAATCACGCTATATGCGCCCCGCTCAAACCGCGGAATCCTCTAATTCTCTCTCGTGAATGATGGTATTGATGCGAGCGATGGTTTTCTTAACGTCGCCAATTCTCTTAGGATTATCCAACTGGTTTATAGCGTTCTGAAATCTCAGATTAAACAGCTCCTGCTTGCTCTGGGAAAGCTTTTCCATAAGCTCAGCAGTTGACAACTCTCTTAACTCTGTAACCTTCATTATTATTCACCGTCCTCTGCATCAGATTTCTTTACAATCTTGCACTTAACCGGAAGCTTGTGCATAGCAAGACGAAGTGCCTCTCTTGCGATTTCTTCAGATACTCCGCCAATCTCGAACATAACTCTGCCCGGCTTAACTACTGCTACCCAATATTCGGGTGAACCTTTACCTGAACCCATTCGAGTTTCAGCAGGCTTCTGTGTAATCGGCTTATCAGGGAAGATTTTGATCCAAACCTGACCGCCTCTCTTTGTGTATCTTGTCATAGCGATACGGGCTGCCTCAATCTGTCTTGAGGTAATCCATGAAGGCTCTACAGCCTGTAAACCAAACTCACCGTTTGATACCACGTTGCCGCGTGTTGCCTTACCCTTCATTCTGCCACGCATTACTCTTCTGTATTTAACTCTCTTCGGTAATAACATTACTGTTTGCCTCCCTTCGGCTTTCTTTCGCCTCTAGCGGCTCTGGGCTTTCTTTCCGGACGCTCTGTTCTCTCAGCTGCGCCGTTGTTATCTCTGAGAACCTCGCCCTTGTAAATCCAAACCTTAACACCGATGATACCGTAGGTTGTTGCAGCCTCTGCAAAACCGTAGTCGATATCTGCTCTTAAAGTCTGAAGGGGGATTGTTCCCTCGTGATACTGCTCTGTTCTTGCAATTTCTGCACCGCCAACACGACCTGAAACTGCAGTTTTGATACCCTTAACACCAAGACGCATTGCTCTGCCCATAACCTGCTTCATAGCACGACGGAAAGAAATTCTCTTCTCGAGCTGCAAAGCGATGTTCTCTGCAACGAGCTGTGCGTTAGCATCGGGCTGCTTAACTTCCATGATGTTTACGTTAACAGTCTTGCCTGTCATCTTCTCAAGGTCTTTCTTAAGCTTGTCAATATCCTGACCGCCCTTACCGATGATGATACCTGGTTTAGCAGTATAGATAGTAACGAAAACCTTGTTCTGCTTTCTCTCGATTACAGTCTTAGCAACGCCTGAATCGTAGCAAGCCTTTTTAACAAACTTTCTTATATTATAGTCCTCAACGAGCTGGTCGCCGAAATCCTTTTTGCCGGCATACCACTTTGAGTCCCAATCTTTGATGATTCCGACTCTTAATCCGTGTGGATTAACCTTCTGTCCCATAGGAATTTAACCTCCTTTTCTTGATTATTCTTTTTCCTTCAATACCAAAGTGATGTGGCTGGTTCTCTTCAAAATTCTGAACGCTCTGCCCTTTGCACGGGGCTGTACTCTCTTAAGAACAGGACCCTGTGATGCGTAACACTCTGCTACATATAATTTGTTTACATCCATATTATGGTTGTTCTCTGCATTTGCAATTGCAGACTTCAACAGCTTTTCAAGATACTCGCTTGCTGCCTTCGGGGTGTTCTTGATGATACCCATAGCAACACCGGCAGGCTTGTTTCTGATAAGATCAAGAACAATCTTTACCTTACGCGGTGAAATGCGAGCATATTTAACAACAGCTCTTGCTTCCATTGTCGGATTTCCTCCTTTCAGAATTAGGAAAATATATAAGGTATATTATTTAGATGTTTTTGCGCCTGCATGACCCTTGTAGGTTCTTGTCGGAGCGAATTCGCCGAGTCTGTGGCCTACCATATCCTCACTGACGAATACAGGCACATGCTTTCTGCCGTCATGAACAGCGATAGTATGACCTACCATCTCAGGGAAGATTGTAGAAGCTCTTGACCAGGTCTTAACTACCTTCTTCTCGTTTGCCGCGTTCATTGCGTCTATTCTCTTCATAAGACGCTCTTCGACAAAGGGGCCTTTTTTAAGTGATCTACCCATTTGAATGTTCCTCCTTTATTTAGGATTTCGTATCACGCTTAATTATTTCGCGTTTCTTCTCTTAACAATGAACTTATCTGTTCTGTTCTTATGCTTTCTGGTCTTGAGACCGAGAGCCGGCTTACCCCACGGAGTAACAGGAGCTGCACGTCCGATAGGAGATTTACCTTCACCACCACCGTGCGGGTGATCGTTCGGGTTCATAACTACGCCTCGAACAGTAGGTCTCCAACCCATATGACGTTTTCTACCTGCTTTACCGATAGAAACGTTCTCATGCTGCTGGTTTCCGATTACGCCGATTGTAGCCTTACAGTTAAGTCTAACCATTCTTACTTCACCGGAGGGAAGTCTTACCTGAGCATAGTCGCCCTCTTTAGCCATAAGCTGAGCTGAGCTTCCTGCTGAACGTACGAGCTGGCCGCCCTTACCGGGGTAAAGCTCGACGTTGTGGATAAGAGTACCTACGGGGATATCCTTAAGGAACAATGCGTTACCCGGCTTGATATCTGCGCCTTCGCCTGATACTACAACGTCGCCGTCTGTAAGACCAAGCGGAGCGATGATGTATGCCTTAGTACCGTCTTCATACTGGAGAAGAGCGATATTTGCTGTTCTGTTAGGATCGTACTCGATACCAATAACAGTTGCATTCATTCCGTCCTTGTTTCTCTTGAAATCAATAATTCTGTATTTCTTTCTGTTGCCGCCGCCGCGATGACGAACGGTAATTCTGCCGTATGAGTTTCTACCTGCATTCTTTTTCTTAGTAGCCAGAAGTGAACGCTCCGGCTCAAACTTTGTAATTTCGGAGAAGTCCGAAACGGTCATAAATCTTCTTGCAGGAGAGGTCGGCTTATACTTTTTGATAGCCATGTCGTTATCCTCCTTATTCTATTACATCTCAAAGAATTCGATTGCTTTGGAGTCTTTGGCAAGTGTAACGATTGCTTTCTTCCAATCGGGAGTCTTGCCAACAAATCTTCCCATTCTCTTTTCCTTGCCGTTTACACGCATTGTGTTAACTGCCGCAACCTTCACGCCGAACACTTCTTCAACTGCCTTCTTAATTTCAACCTTGTTTGCCTTAAGAGCAACTTCGAATGTGTACTTCTTGATTTCGTTGCCTGCTTTATCAACAACAACTTCCATACTGCGCTCGGAGATGATCGGTCTTCTGATAACGTCGTGTGCGAACTTCATTATGCAAGCACCTCCTCAATCTTAGCTACTGCATCCTTAGCAAGCACGAGCTTGTTGTGCTTGAGGACTTCGTATGTGTTAAGGACACCCACGTATGTCGGGGTAACGCCCTTGATGTTTCTTGCTGACTTATAAACCTTCTCATCGCACTCAGCTGTTACGATAAGTGCTTTTGTATCAATCTCAAGACCCTTTAAGAGCTTTGCGATTGTTGCAGTCTTGATTTCCTCTACCTTGAGGTCCTCTACTACGAAAATTTCATATGCCTCATATTTTGCGGCAAGAGCAGATTTAAGAGCAATCTTCTTTACCTTCTTGTTGAGGCTGTAACGGTAGTCTCTGGGCTTAGGACCGAGAGCAACTCCACCGCCTGTCCACTGCGGAGCACGGATTGAACCCTGTCTTGCACGACCTGTACCCTTCTGTCTCCACGGCTTAATTCCGCCGCCGGCTACTTCTGTACGGGTCTTGGTGTTCTGTGTGCCCTGTCTCTGGTTTGCAAGGTAATTAACAACTACCGAGTGCAAAACCGCTTTATTTATTTCAGCCGCGAAGATTGCATCTGATGCTTCCATAGAGCCGATCTTTGCGCCTTCCATATTATATACAGCTAATGTTGCCATAATCAGTTTCCTCCTTTCTTAAGAACGCCCGTTATGCCTTAACGCTGTTTCTTACAGTAACAAGACCGCCCTTGTTGCCGGGGATTGCGCCCTTAACAAGTATCAAACCTGCCTCAGCGTCAACCTTAACAATCTCAAGGTTCTGTACTGTTACCTTAACAACGCCCATATGACCGGGAAGCTTCTTACCCTTCATTACACGACCGGGATTTGAGCAAGCACCCATTGAACCGGAACCTCTGTGGTATCCTGAACCGTGGGACATTGGTCCTCTGTGAAGACCCCATCTCTTCATCGGGCCGGCAAAGCCTTTACCCTTGGAGATGCCTGAAACGTCGACTTTCTCGCCCGCTTCAAAAACGTCTGCCTTAATCTCGTCTGCAACGTTCAGTGAGGAAATGTCATCCAGTCTGAACTCTCTCAAATATTTCTTTGCAGCTACATCTGCTTTTGCAAATGTGCCCTTCTGCGGCTTGTTGAGGGACTTTTCACGAACCTCGCCGAAGCCTACTACAACAGCGTCGTAACCTTCGTTATCAACCGTCTTCTTCTGAACCACTGTGCAGGGTCCTGCCTGAATAACGGTTACCGGGATTACCTTGCCGTCCTCGGCAAAAAGCTGAGTCATACCAACTTTTGTGCCCAAAATCGCTTTTTTCATAACTTTCATCCTTTCTTACAGTTATTGGTTCCCGCAAAAAGCGGTACGGGAACTTGACCTGCATCATAGACACCAAAGGCGCCTACTGCGAGTTTCCTTAACTTACTTCTGGATTACGTCGATTTCAACGCCAGCCGGTAAGTCAAGCTTTATCAATGCCTCCATTGTCTTAGCGCCGGGGACAACGATATCAATGAGTCTTTTGTGAGTTCTTCTTTCGAACTGCTCACGAGAATCCTTGTACTTATGAACAGCACGGAGGATTGTGATAATCTCCTTGTCTGTCGGTAGGGGAATAGGTCCCGATACCTTCGCGCCTGTTCTCTTAGCAATCTCTACAATCTTCTGTGCTGACTGATCGAGAACAGCGTGGTCATAAGCCTTAAGCTTGATTCTGATTTTCTTTGTTGCTGCCATGATTTTCCCTCCTGTAAAATAATTATCTTTTCGTGACACCTCGAATTGCACGACAGCTGCGATGTTCTTAACAACACCGCCGGGTGTTTCCCAACATTCCCAAAATAAAACCCGGATAGCCTTAGGGCCTCCCGGGAGTACTCACACCTCTGGAAAAAAGCGCACTTTCAGCTATTTACGCACACCGCTGTTATGCGCAAAAAGCCCGCAAAATGCCTGTTCCCCTATAAGATGCGACCTGCCGCCCGGTTTCAAGAATCGGACATTCTCCACGGAAAAACCGTACCTTGCGTACGCAACCTCCCGCTTCATCGTTTGCCAGATGTCACAACATTACCATTATACAGTATAAATCAAGCATTTGCAAGCTTTTTTTATAATTATTTCCCAAAAAAGTTCTACAAACTTTTAGAATTCTAATTGTTGATTTTGTGCAATTTGCACATCGGTTTTTATCATCTGTCCTTCATATTCTTATAATTCTTATCCGCCGAGATGCTCATATATGCAGGGCGGATAATCTTATCGCCACTAACGAGTTCTTCAATTCTATGCGCGCTCCATCCCACAACTCTCGCTATTGCAAACATAGGCGTATACAACTCATCAGGGATTCCGAGCATACTGTAAACAAGCCCTGAATAGAAGTCAACGTTTGCACTTACTCCCTTATAAATACGGCGTTTTTCGGCAATAACTTCGACCGCGAGCTTTTCGACGTTTTCGTACAGTTCAAATTCGGCATCCATACCCTTTTCCCTTGCAAGCACCTCAGCAAATCCCTTGAATATTACTGCTCTCGGGTCGGAAATAGAATAGACTGCATGCCCCATTCCGTAGACAAGACCCCTCTTATCAAAAGCTTCTTTGTCAAGAAGCTTTCCTATATAATTACGTAGCTCGGAAATATCAGTTGTATCCTTAACGTTATTTTTCAAGTCGTTCATCATATCAACAACCTTGATATTTGCACCACCATGCTTTGGTCCTTTCAAAGAGCAAAGTGCCGCAGCTATAACCGAATAGGTATCAGAGCCGGCAGACGATACGACGTGCGTTGTAAAGGATGAGTTATTACCACCACCATGTTCCATATGAAGCATCAAAGCCATATCAAGTACCTTAGCCTCAAGCTCGGTGTACTTCTTATCAGGGCGAAGCATCATAAGGAGATTTTCTGCCGTTGATAAATTCGGGTCAGGACGGTGAATGTACATACTCTGGTCAAGCTCATAGTGATTATATGCATGATAGCCGTAAACCGCTATCATCGGTAATACGCTTATAAGCATAAGACACTGGCGCATTACATTTTCTATTTCAAGATTATCCTGTTCTTCATCATAAGAACCGAGAGTCAGTATACTTCTTGTAAGAGTATTCATTATATCCTTGCTCGATGCTTTCATAACAACATCTCTTGTGAAATTGGTCGGTAATGTTCGCATACTGCCCAGAACACTTCTGAACTCATCAAGCTGTTTATCGGTCGGAAGTTCTCCAAATAGTAGCAGATAGGCAGTTTCTTCAAATATAAATCTGCCGTCAGCTCTTGCATCATTTACAATGTCAAACACATTGTACCCACGGTAACACAGCTTACCATCGCAGGGAACTTTCTCTCCATTTACATCTTTGTATGCTTCAATAGATGAAATAGAAGTAAGTCCCGCTCTGACTCCGACACCGTTTTTATCTCTTAGTCCTCTTTTTACCTCAAACTGTTCATACAGCTCAAGCGGTATTCTGTCGCTTGTTTCACATTTTTTTACTTGCGCGGATATAAAGTCCTTTGTTTTGTTATCGTACATTGTTGTACCTCCGTATCAGAATTATTTTCCCCCTAATTCTTTAATACTTTGTCAGCAATAGCACATATCTCTCTGCTGATGTCCTCCACCGTTCTTATTTTATCGCCATCGACACAGCATACCCTTGTCCAGCCAAACTTATCAGCAACAGCACAGGCATTATGGTAGCTTTTCTCAAGATAAGCGCTATCTCTTTCGTGGATATCGTGTTGCTCCGAATTGTCAATCTTATTACGTCTTGCCGCTATAAGCTCCCTGCCCTTTTCCGGCGGCATATCAAGAAATAGAGTGAGGTCAGGCTTTGGAAGAGAGTAAATTCCAAACTCAAAATCATCGAGCCAATCAAGAAATTTATCCTTTTCCTCACCCTCAAGCTTGCAAGCCTGATGAATCATATTAGAACCTACATAGCGGTCGCAAAGTATCAGTTTTCCGTTTTCGTAGTCCTTACCCCAATCACTTTTATAACTTAAAAATCTGTCTGCCGCAAAAAGACTCGATGCCGCATATGCCGTAATATCCTCCGCTCTTTCAGACAGCTCGCCATTTAAGTACATTCTGACACCTGCCGACGAATCGCTTGTATAGACAGGAAAGGACAAACGTCTTACATCAATACCCTTATTTATAAGATGCTGATACAAAAGCTCTGTTTGTGTCTGCTTACCGCTTGCATCAACACCCTCAACTGCAATAAGTATTCCCATCATTATTCCCCTTTACTGCGGAAATTTTCTGCCGTTTATAAGAACTGTCAGTCCGAACTTCGGCAATGCCATCATTCTTCCAATTCTCGACGGTTGTTTCATAAGACGGTAAAACCACTCCAATCCGTGATTGCACCACCACTGGGGTGCACGTGGCATATCGCCGGTTATAGCATCCAAAGAGCCACCCAAGCCCATCATAACCTTACACCAGAGCTTGTCCTTATTCGCCATAATCCACTTCTCCTGTGCAGGCGAGCCAAGGCATACCCACACAACATCTGCACCGGAAGAATTTATCTCACTTATAATATCATCCGTTTCTTCCGGCTTAAAGTATCCGTTTCTTGTGCCTACTACCTTTAATCCGGGATTTTCTTCCATAAGAATGTCAGCCGCTCTCTCTGCAGTTCCGGGTTTGCTTCCAAAGAGAAATAGTGTTTTTCCCTCTTCTGCCATACGAGCCACAAGCTCCATTGCAATATCAAAGCCTGCCGCACGTTCATAAATAGGCTTGCCCACAATTTTCGATGCATAAACAAGTCCTATTCCGTCAGCAGTTAGTAAATCCGCATCGTTTATAAGGTCTAAAAACTCCTTATCCTTATAAGCATTCATTACAATTTCCGAATTGGGAGTAAAAATTGCGTGGTTGCCGCTTTGCTCCATCATATCCATAATACAGTCAACCGATTCTTCAATTCCCATCATCGAAATCCTTGCGCCAAGAATATTTACTGTATCCATAAATCCTCCCCCTTAGTTATCAAAAAGCGATAACTGCACATCATCTTTCCTTAAGAATGAGCCTGCCGCCGGTATATTCTTTGTTCTGAAATGTCCGGGGTCTTCAAGCTCTGCCACATCAAGAGGCAGAACACGCACAATCTTTGCTCCCTTTTTGGTAATCTTCATTACCTGAACACCCTGAGTAGACTTGGTTGTCTTTTCAGGAATTTTATCCGAGCTGAACACAAGCGCCTTGTTATTATCGGTAAATGCCGCAAACTCGGTATCAGCCGCAATATAGTTGATAGCAACTATCGGCGATTTATCAGAGTATGCATTTATAAGACGTTTTCTGTTTGTTTTGGTCGCATACTGAGATAATGGCACTCTTGCCATCTTACCATTTTCAAAGCTAAAGAGCATATGCCCGCTGTAATCAGCAGTAATTACTGCATAAACCGGCTTCTCGTCATTTTCAAAGCCTAAGAACTGCGGCATATATTTGCCCATTGCAGCAACCTTACCATCTTCAATCTCATAAAGACGTGTTTTATAAACAGTTGACTTGTCGGTAAAGAACAGAACCTCACTCTTATTGGTTGTTTCAACAGTCTGCACTATAACGTCGTCCTCTTTAAGCTTATGCTCGGAAGTGGTAAACTTAAGACTCTGCTGTGTAACCTTCTTCAAGTAGCCGTCCTTTGTTACAAATACCGTTACAGGATAATCCTCAATCTGCGCACTCTCCTCGTAAACCTCTATCTCTTCGCCCTTGACAAGACGTGATTTACGTTCCTTGCCGTACTTTTTGGAAATCTCCTCAAGCTGTTTTGCAATTACCTTCTTAACCGCCTTATCGCTTGAAAGTATACGGTTTAATTCGTCTATTTCATCAATAAGCTTTTCGATATCGTCGGTACGTTTTAAGATATACTCTCTGTTTAAGTTTCGAAGCTTGATCTCAGCCACATACTCTGCTTGAGTCTGGTCTATATCAAAGCCAACCATCAAGTTAGGTACAACATCAGCCTCAAGTTCTGTATGGCGTATAATAGAAACCGCTTTATCAATGTCAAGAAGTATCTTCTTAAGACCTGTTAAAAGATGCAGTCTTTCAGTCTTCTTGTCGATATCATACTGTAATCCTCTCTTGATACAGCCCATCCTGAACTCTACCCACTCACCGATTATATCCCTTACACCCAAAACCTTCGGTGTGTTTTCAATAAGTACGTTAAAGTTACAGCCAAAACTATCCTCGAGCGGTGTCATCTTAAAGAGCTTAAGCATTAAATCATCAGGATTTGTACCTCTCTTTAAGTCTATTGTAAGCTTAAAGCCATCAAGTCCTGTTTCATCACGGACATCGGATATTTCCTTAAGCTTGTTTGCCTTAATAAGCTCCAAAAGCTTTTCTATAATTGCCTCTACGGTAGTCGAATACGGAATCTCCGTTACCTCGATGCAGTTATTCTTCTTATCATATGTGTACTCGGCACGCATTTTGAAGCTGCCCCTGCCCGTTTCGTAGATATCACGCATCTGTGCTTCGTCATAGATAATATTACCACCCAAAGGGAAATCAGGCGCAGGCATATGCTCCATAATATCTGTTTTCGGGTCCTTTAAGTATGCAACCGTAGCATTGCAGACCTCTGTAAGATTAAACGAGCATATATTACTTGCCATACCAACCGCAATACCGAGGTTGGGGTTTACAAGTATGTTCGGGAAGGATACAGGCAAAAGTGTTGGCTCCTGCATCTCACCGTCATAGCTGTCTACAAACTTAACGGTATTCTTATTTATATCGGTAAAAAGCTCACTGCACACCGGTGCCAGCCTTGCCTCAGTATAACGTGCTGCAGCATAATCCATATCTCTCGAATACTGTTTACCGAAGTTACCCTTTGACTCTATAAGCGGCAAAAGAAGTGTCTCATTACCCTCAGTAAGACGTACCATTGTAGCATAAATCGCCTGGTCGCCATGGGGGTTTAATTTCATCGTCTGACCGACTATATTGGCAGACTTGGTAAGCTTTCCGCCTAAAAGTCCCATCTTATACATAGTATAAAGAAGCTTTCTGTGCGACGGCTTCAATCCGTCAATTTCAGGAATTGCACGGGATATGATAACACTCATCGCATAGGGCATATAGTTTGTTTCAAGTGTTTCTGTAATCGGCTGCTCCGCAATAGGGGCAGGCACATAGCTATTTCCCTTTTCAGGCTCTTTTTTCTTCGCCATTTGTACTTCTTCCCCTTTCTTACATTACGTCCAGCATTTCCATATATTTTGCACCGTTTAAGGTAATATATTCCTTACGGCTTTCTAAGTTATTACCCAAAAGAATATCAAACATCTGAGCAGTTCTTTCCACATTTTCGGGTGTTACACGAATAAGTCGGCGTGTTGCAGGGTGCATTGTGGTAAGACTCATCATATCCGCCTGGTTTTCACCAAGACCTTTGCTTCGTTTTATATCAAAATCATCGTGTCCCTTACTTAGTCCGTCCTCCGCAAGCTTTGCCACAATTTGCTCCTTCTCCTGATCTGTATAGGCAAATAGCTGTTCGCCCTTTCTTTTGCCCTTTGTTATCTCAATCTCATAGAGCGGTGATTCTGCGATATAGACCTTGCCTACATCTATAAGAGTGGGCATCAGACGGTAAATCATCGTAAGCACAAGCGTTCTTATCTGGAATCCGTCAACATCGGCATCGGTACAGATAATAACCTTGTCCCATCTGAGATTATCCAAGCTGAAAGTTTCAATGTTTTTGTTGTGCTTAGTCTTAATCTCGATACCGCAACCGAGCACACGCACCAAGTCGAGTATAATATCACTCTTAAAAATCTGCGCATAGTCCGCCTTTAAGCAGTTTAATATCTTGCCTCTAATAGGCATAATTGCCTGAAATTCAGGATTTCTCGCAAGCTTACAAGAGCCTAATGCCGAGTCGCCCTCTACTATATATACTTCACGCACTGCTACATCTTTTGAACGGCAGTCAACAAACTTCTTTACTCTGTTTGTAACGTCCATTGTGCCTGTCAGCTTTTTCTTAACGTCAATTCTTACCTTGTCTGCATTTTCTCGGCTTTGCTTGTTTACAAGAACCTGATTTGCAATTTTTTCAGCATCGGCACGGTTCTCGATAAAGTAGACCTCAAGCTGATGACGTAAGAACTCGGTCATCGCCTCCTGAATGAACTTATTGGTAATAGACTTCTTTGTCTGGTTTTCGTAGCTTGTCTGAGTTGAGAACGAGTTTATAACAAGCGCCAGACAGTCCGCCACGTCAACAAAGGTGATTTTAGAATCGTTCTTTTTATACTTATTGTTGTTTTTGAGATATTGGTCAATCGCATAGACAAAGGCATTTTTGACCGCCTTATCAGGTGCGCCGCCATGCTCAAGCCAGCTTGAGTTGTGGTAGTATTCGGTCATATTAACCTTATTGGAGAAGCAGAAAGCAATCTGCATCTTAAGGCGGTATTCGGGCTGGTCTTCTCTGTCTCTGCCCTTGCGCTCTGCGTCCCATACCTCTATGGTGGTAAAGCCGTCCTCGCCGACATTTTCGGAAAGGTAGTCCACAATTCCCTTTTCGTAGAAATATTCAAACAGCTCCATACCGTTTTCTGTCTCGTTAAAGAGTGTGAATTTTATCCCTGCGTTAGTCATAGACTGACGGCGAAGTGTGTCATGAAAATACTCCACAGGTATATTTATATCGGTAAAAACATCCAAATCTGGCTTCCATCTCTGACAAGAGCCGGTTTTTGCCCTTGCAGGTGCAGGCTCTTTTTTAAGTCCGCCAATGTTTTGTCCCTTTTCAAAGTGAAGGGTGTACTTTGTGCCGTCTCTTATAACCTCAACGTCCATATACTCGGACGAATACTGCGTAGCACACGCACCCAAACCGTTTAAGCCCAGCGAATACTCATACATACCATCGGCGGAGTTGTTGTTGTATTTTCCGCCTGCGTACAACTCACAGTAAACCAAATCCCAGTTGTATCTTCCCTCTTTTTCGTTATAGTCGAGAGGGATACCTCTTCCGTAGTCCCTAACCTCGATGGACCCGTCCAAAAATCTTGTAACCTCTATCTCCTTGCCGTAGCCCTCACGAGCCTCGTCTATGGAATTTGATAAAATCTCGAAAAATGAATGTTCACAGCCCTCTAAGCCGTCAGAGCCGAAAATTACACCCGGACGTTTTCTTACTCTGTCTGCGCCCTTCAAACTCGAAATACTTTCATTGCCGTAGTCTTGCTTTTTTCTTGGCATTTTCTTCTCCTCCTCCGCTTGATAAAAGCGGCATACACTTATACTATTTTATTATACTACATAAGCGGTCATTTTGTCAAATTTTTTAATTTTTATCAATATATGCCGTTTCACATAAAAAATTGCTTTTGGCATTATATCCAAAAGCAATTCTATATACCGTTAGCTGTTTTCCCTGATTGCCAAGGTCAATTTGTTTATAATCCTAACCTTTAGTTTATCTGTTAATAAACTCATCAAAGTCGACAATCGTATTTTCTTTTCTTGATTTCTCGGCCGCAAACACAATTTTGTACTTTTTCTCTGCTTTTAACTATATCATTTTGCAAAGCTTTGTCAACTCTTGTTTACATTTTAACGGATAGCTATAAGTATCAAAGTTAATCCCGACGTTATTGTATTTTCAACACAGGAGATAGCCGCCGTGCCAAAGTCAATGCCAGTCCAAGCTTTACGAGGTCAGGAATAATAAAGGGTATTACGCACCACGAAAGAACAGTTGCAAGTCCCACCGCCCCATTTGCCTTGGTATAGACAATCATAAACCACGCCGTTCCAAAAGAGTAGCACACAGCTAATCCAATAATCAAAGAGAAAATTTCTACCCACAGTTTTTTTCCCAAGAATTGAACTATCAGCCGATAAACCAACCCCGTAAATATAAAACCAAGTATATATCCGCCTGTATTTCCAAGGAGCGCACCGAGTCCGGAATTAAACTGCGAAAACACCGGTATGCCAACCGCTCCAAGCAATACATATACAATAATAGACGCCGTACCACGTTTGCCACCCAAAGCTGACAGTACAAAAAACACAGCGAAGGTCTGCATAGTAAACGGTATAGTCGCCGGTATGCTTATCCAAGAGCATAAAGTAATCAATACTGCTCCCAATGCGATGTAAACCAAGTCAACAGTCCTAAATTTTTTCATCCCTTTTGTATTACTCATTTCAATCCCCCATTTAGTTGTGTTTTAAGAAAACTATCCCCCGCGATTACTTAATACTCGAAAAACTTTTCGCTTTGGATGATAGCACACCAGCAGAAAATTGTCAACATCTCAAAGGCAGATTGTATTAAGTTTATGTTTATTTTTCTAATTGGCATTATATACTCTGCGTGATAAAATAACAATGTAATATAATATGAATTTTGAAAGGGTCTGTTACTTAACATAATAGCCCTGTTTTGTTTTTGAAAACTTACTTTCCCATTTTTTTCTTTACATAAAAATTCCTTGCTACGCACAAAATAGAATTGCAAATTCACCAAAAAAGGAGATTTTTCGATATGAAAGCAACAGGAATTGTAAGACGTATAGATGCTTGTGTTATAATAGGACAAAAGCCGATAAACCGCATAACTACGGGGTTTTTCAATGATTTTTGTCCGAATTTCTTTTGAAAAACATAGCATTTAACAATGCAAAAAGATACAGAAAGCGAGGTAAATCGACAAATAATTTAATATTGGCTTTTGACGGATAGGAACACAAACCTATCCGTTTTTTTATACCCAAAACAAGGAGGTGAATACGATGTCATATAACTTTGAATACTTTTACGGTACAGAAGCTGAACACTTTATCTTCTTCCGTATTCCTAAAGTATTGATAACTGATTCTCGGTTCAAAATAATGTCAACTGATTCTAAATTGTTATATGGTCTTATGCTTGACAGAATGGGTTTATCAAACAGAAACGGTTGGGTTGATGAACATAACCGGGTATATATCATTTATACAATGGAAGAAATCATTGAAGATATGGGATGTGCAAGACAGAAAGCTGCAAAGCTTCTCGATGAACTTGATAATATAGTTGGTTTAATTGAACGAAAAAGACAAGGTTTAGGAAAACCAAATATAATCTATGTAAAGAACTTTATCTACTCTGAGGAAATCAGGTTTGAAAATCAGAATTCAGAAAGTATGAATACCATAAATCAGGAAGTTCCAAAATCAAACTCACGGAAGTATGATAATCAAACTTCAAGAAGTATGAATGTCGAAAGTCAAGAAGTTCCAAAATCAAACGGTAATAATACTAATACAAATAATACTGATTATAATAATACTGATTTTAATAAGACTACTCTTGTAAAAACTGCGATGCGGAATATGTTGCAGATTACACAGATAAATTGGCTCACGAATACGAAGCGGTAGTAACCGATGCAACCTGCTTGACTATGGGATATACAACATACACTTGTGAATGTGGCGATACCTATAAAGCAGATTATAAAGAACTTCTCGGACATACACCTTCCGAATGGATTGTGGATATTCCGGCAACTATCGAGGGTTCAGGCTCAAAGCATATTGAATGTACTGTCTGTGGTGAAACATTACAGAGTGCGGAACTTCCGCAGCTTATCGACAAGGATAATTCTGATGAAGATGGTAAAGCCGAAGTTGGCGATTACTCAATCATCCTTACAGATGAAAACGGCAAGCCTATTTTCAATTCAGAGCTTACCATTGATGTAAATGACAATGTTTCTATTAAGCTTACAAACGGCAGACTTCTTGACTTTGCAAAGCCTACAACAATTACTGCTTTCTACACAGAAAGTCAGCAGCCTAAAGAAAACCTCAAGATTTACATTGAAGATGTAAACGGAAATAAGGCTATCGGCTTTACAAATGCAGACGGTATCCTTATCGTTCCTAACAACAGAACAAATACAAACGATGACAACGGCACAATCGGTAAAGAGGATGGCGAAACAAAAGAAACTTTCGTAATCACAGTAACCGATAAGGCAAATGTTATCATTCCTAACTGCGAAATCTACATTGGTGAGAGCAACAATGTAGTTGTGGATCTTCCTGAAGGTATTAAGCCTACAAGAGAAAACCCCGTTATCGTAACTATCACAGACCATAACGGCAAAGCTCAGGCTGATGTAACTGTAATTGCTCTCGGTGATGCAGACTTCATCGAAAAAGGCAAAACCGACATTTACGGCAAAATCACACTTCCGACTTCTGCTGACGGATATACCGATGAAGCAGGTCATGTAAATGTAAATGAACTTAATGTTCTTGTAAATGATGAACTCGGTGCTATCGAAAACGCTTATGTTAAGTACAATGACGATAACACAATCACAGTAACACTTCCTGATGAAACAACTATCACTTATGCAAATCGTATTACTGTAACAGTAACCGATTCTATCGGCGGTGCAGTAAAAGATAAGAGTGTAACAGTTAAAGACATCAACGAAAAGACATATACTGCTCTTACTGATGAAAACGGCAAGGTTGTAGTTCCTCCGGTAAATACTGATATGACAGATGCCGAAGGTAAAGGTGTTGTTAATGGCTATGATGTAGTAATCTATGACGAAACAAAGCCTATCGAAAACGCATATATCGAAATGGTTGACGGAAAGCTTAATGTAGTTCTTCCTGAAGGTGTTGTTTTCGATTACCACAACAGAATTACCGCAGAAATCAAAGATGCAGACGGTAATCCTGCAAAAGAAATAATTGTCAACTTTACAGATGGCAATAAGAATGTTGAATCAGTTGTATCCGATGAAAACGGAAAAGCAATCGTTCCTCCGGTTCACGAAGATATGACCGATGTAAACGGCGAAGCAAATGTAAACGGCTACAAGGTAATTCTTGCAGACGAAAAAGCTCCTATTTCAAATGCCTATGTTGAAATCGTTGAAGGCAAAATCAATGTGAAGCTCCCTGATGGTGTTGTGTTTGATTACACCAATAGAATTACTGCAACAGTAACCGACAAGGATGATAAACCCGTTAAGGATATGAGTGTTACATTTACCGATTCTGAAGATAAGAGCGAAAGCAATCTTACTGATGAAAATGGTAAAGCAATTGTACCTCCGGTATACTACAAAAACTGCAAAGAAAAAAGCAACGAAAGCAACCAAGAAAGTTGTAAAGACTCAAAAAGAAGTAACAAAAAAAGCCGCAAAAGAAGCGGCAAAAAGAGCAAGGCAAGCAGCTATAAAAGCGGCACAAGTTGCAAAGGCGGTTGCGATAAAAACCGCAAAAGCAGTAGCCGCTATTGGCAAGGCTATTGCAGCAGCGGTCACAAAAGCAGCAGCGGCATTTTTCGCAGCCTTTGGTTGGATAGGTGTGGCGGTTGTTTTGGTAATCTTAATTGTTATTATCATTGTTGCGGCTATTGCCGGAAGTCCGTTTGGTATTTTTATTTCAGATGAAGCAGCAGATAGCAACAGTATTCCCGTTTCTTCAATCGTAAATGAGTGTAATATGGAACTCTCTGCACGGCTTACGGAAATCGAAGATAACACCACCCATGACAGAATTGTAATGGAGGGTGAACAAGCGGATTGGAGTTTGGTTCTGTCTTTATTCTCTGTTAAAGTTGCAGGAGTTGATGATGAAACCGTTCAGGATGTTGTAGTTATTGATGATGCTAAAAAACAAAAGCTCAAAGATGTTTTTTGGGATATGCACACAATCACAAAAAGAACTGAAACTGTAACAATCGGAGAAACAAGTGAAATTGTTTTGTATATTACTATTACTGCAAAGACGAAGGATGAAATGATTTCAGAATATGGCTTTACACGAAAACAAAAAGAAGCTCTTGAAACTCTGCTTGAAAATGCAGATGGGTTTATAGGAACTACTCAAAGTCTTGCAATCTCTGATGCAACGGCTCAAGATGTTATTGATAACCTTCCTGATAGCTTATCTGCAGAAAGAAAAAATGTTGTAAAGAAAGCCTGCTCCCTTGTAGGTAAACTTACATATTTTTGGGGCGGTAAATCTTCTGCAATAGGTTGGGATTCTGAATGGGGTAAGATGAAACTTGTTACTGCAGAAGGAAGCCGTTCATCCGGATGTATGCGACCATACGGACTTGATTGCTCAGGTTTTGTTACCTGGGCATTTCATAATGCAGGTTTTTCAGAATCAGCTATCGGTCACGGAACAAGCACACAAGTTTCAAAAGGTACACGCATATCACTATCCTCGGCACAACCCGGAGATTTAGCATTTTACAATGATACTTCGCACGTTGGAATCGTAGGTGGTAAAGATGCAAGTGGCAATGTACTCGTTATACATTGTTCAAGCGGTTATAACAATGTTGTAGTCACAACGGGCGGTTTTGGTTTTGCAGTAAGACCGAACTGTTATTAAAATAAAAATCGGAGGTGTTCGTCACTTACCTCTTTTTCTGTTCCTTAATTTGCAGATTGCCTGTGTCATTGTTCCCATCGGGCAGAAAGCGCACCATGTTCTCGGCTTAAAGAAACTCATAACAATAAGACCGATTAGAAGCGATGTAAGCAGCAGGCTTTAAAATCCGAAGCTGAACTGTGCCACCCAACCCCGAAAAAACAGAACAACCTGCTTAATCGAATCTCTATAACAAGAAGGTAGGTGACTGTTTACTGCCCGAACACGAAGTTCACCAAAGAACCGTCAGCCCGTTACCTCCTTATTATAACAAAAATAAGCATAGCTGACTATACCAAATTACTTGACATAGGGCTACGCTTATATTGTACCAACCAAAGAAATATTTATTGTCTTTCAAGCAGAGGCTTTGCCAAAATGTCATCTTTTCTTGTGATCAGATCATCCGTCGCAATTGCCGCTTCAAGAGCATCCGTGCCTATACGGTCAACTGTTGCACCAAGACGCTCCTTGACATATCCGTTTTCCTTATACC
>JAHAZB010000036.1 GCA_018384175.1 Eubacteriales bacterium | reverse complement strand
AAATATAGATAGAAATATAGAGCGTTATCACAATTTATGTAAAAACTTTCCTCTATAAGTTAAAATAAGGAAAATCAGAATTTATATCGCTTTCGGTAAAAATATAACTTCCGATAATATGCCTTATAGGAAGTAGGGGCGGTTCACGAACCGCCCGTATTTGTCGGGCATTTGTACACATTTGACGGGACGTTCGTGAACGTCCCCTACGAGGATGTGCAGATGGCGCACAACGGGAGAACGCGCAGATGGGCGGACAACGGGACGAACGCGCAAGTCCCCTACGAGGATGTGCCAATGGCGCACAACGGCATACAAAAAAGGACAGGCATTTACACAGCTTGTCCTTTTCTGAAAAATTGGGGGTAATTATGAGCCATTTATTACTTTGTCTGCAGTCTTATTCTATCAGCCACCATTGCTATAAACTCCGAGTTGGTGGGCTTTCCCTTTCCGGTATCAATCGTATATCCAAAAATATTATTCATAGTCTCCGGTCGTCCTCGTGTCCACGCAACCTCTATTGAATGTCTGATTGCACGTTCAACTCTTGACGAAGTGGAGCCATATTTCTTCGCAATATCAGGATAGAGCTGTTTGGTGATATAATTAAGCAAGTCCATATTATTTACCACCATCATAATTGCGGTACGTATATACTGATAGCCTTTAATATGTGCCGGAAGACCTAGCTCGTGCATAAATTCTGTTACAATCGTTTCGAGGTCGGATTCTTTTTCAGGCTTTGGTGCTTGAGATGTCGGTACGATGCCGGCATTATTATTTCCCGGTGCGAGTGAACGGATAGTGTCGGCTATTGCATCGCAGGTTTGCGGTTTCAGGAGATAATATTCCGCGCCTGCCTGATAACAGCTTTCCATAACCTTTTCATTTCCTGTTACTGAATGTGCAATGACTGTCGGGCGTTTAGTCATTTTCGTATTTGCAAGCTTTTTAAGAAGACTGATTCCATCACGTTTAGGCATAATAATATCCATAATGACTATATCCGGACGTGTCGCACAAATCATACCATAAGCTTCGTCTCCGTCGTTGGCAACTCCGGCAAGGCACATATCCGGACTTGCTTTTATGTAATCTGACATTTCGTCGCAAAATTCCCTATTATCATCCACTATTAACACCGATACCTTCAAATTCATTCTTTTTTATCTTCCTTTCAACGTTGTTTTTGTCTGTATACTAAGATTAACATACTATAATACAGGCAAACAATAGGTTTTGAAAATAGCTGACCGCAACTTTTGTTGCTTTATAGTAATATTTGTAAAACGAATGTAACGTAAGTCGCTAATTGTCGCAGATGTCGAAGTTTGTACTAAAAAACCCGTCTACCATTGCGGTAAACGGGTGTTTTTTCGTTATATGCGTGCAACCTTTGTCTCACGTGCTGTTTTTATAACAGCTTCTGCGACAACTTTTGCAACTCTTTTGTCTAATGCCGGTACGATTATATTGTCTTCGCAAAGCTCATTGTCGGGGATAAGAGAAGCGAGGGCATATGATGTTGCCACCTTCATCTCCTCGTTGATACAGCTTGCTCTGCAGTCCAATGCACCACGGAATATGCCGGGGAATGCAAGGACGTTATTTATCTGGTTGGGGAAGTCGGAACGACCTGTGCCAACAACTCTTGCGCCTGCGGCTTTGGCAATGTCAGGCATAATTTCGGGTGTGGGATTTGCCATCGGGAACAAAATTGCATCCGTTGCCATTGATTTTACCATTTCCGGTGTTACTAAATTCGGGGCAGAAACTCCGACGAATACATCTGCGCCGATAAGTGCATCGGCAAGAGTTCCCTTTTTCTGTTCAAGGTTTGTTACTTCGGCTATTTCTTCCTGAGCAGGATTGTTATTCTCTCCGCCCTTGTATATAATTCCGAATCTGTCGCATAAGGTCAGATTCTTTACTCCGACATTCATCAAGTGCTTGCCTATTGCAATTCCTGCCGAGCCTGCGCCGATTATTACAACCTTAACCTTGCCTATTTCTTTTTTGACAAGCTTAAGTGCGTTAATCAGCGCTGCGGCAACAACAATTGCTGTTCCGTGTTGGTCGTCGTGGAAAACAGGAATATCGCATATTTCCTTTAGTTTCCGTTCTATCTCAAAGCATCTGGGTGCGGAAATATCCTCTAAGTTTATACCGCCAAAGCTTCCGGAAAGAAGATATATTGTACGTACAATCTCGTCAACGTCCTTTGATTTTATGCAAAGAGGAAATGCATCAACGTCCGCAAAGGTCTTAAAAAGTGCGCATTTTCCCTCCATAACCGGCATACCTGCTTCGGGACCTATATCGCCAAGGCCAAGAACTGCGGTTCCGTCGGTTACAACCGCCACAAGATTTGAACGGCGAGTCAGCTCGTAGGACTTGTTTATATCTTTGTTTATTTCAAGACACGGCTCGGCAACACCCGGCGTATATGCAAGTGATAAATCCTCTCTTGTAGCGATGGGGGCACGGGGTATTACCTCGATTTTGCCTTTCCAGTCATAATGCTTTTTTAATGATTGCTCTCTGATGTCCATTCTAAAAACCTCCTAACAAACAAAACAGAGAAGATGTCAAAATGAACATCTTCTCCTAAATTTTAACATATGACATCTGTTTGTGTCAAGATTTGTAGCAATATTGTTGAATATTCAACCACTTTTAGTCATCTATAACTGACTTTGATTTATCTGAGTATATTACATAGGATGCAGATACAATACTTACAGGCGGTGCAAAGGGAGTAGATACTCTGGCGGAGCAATATGCAGACAGGCACAAGCTTTCCAAAATTATACTAAGACCTAAATATAATCTCTACGGCTGAGTAGCACCGATTAAAAGAAATGAAGAATTGGTTGATATGGCTGACAGGATTTTGATTGTTTGGGACGGTGTATCAAAGGGAACGAATTATACAATAAATTAGTGTATAACATAGCGTAATTTGTGGCAAATTCGTGGCACAGAGGAAAAAGAAAACCCCGCAACCGTATTGGTTGTGGGGTTTTTGATAACAAATAATTATCTCTTACTAAACTGTGGTGCACGACGAGCTGCCTTGAGGCCGTACTTCTTTCTTTCCTTCATTCTTGAGTCTCTTGTGAGGAAGCCAGCGCTCTTAAGGTCTGCTCTGTAAGCATCTGAATCAACCTCTAAAAGTGCACGTGCGATACCGTGGCGGATTGCACCTGCCTGACCGGTAAAGCCGCCGCCCTCTACTGTTGCAATTACATCAAACTTACCTTCTGTTGATGTAGCAGCAAACGGCTGACGTACGATAAGCTTCAAAGTATCAAGACCGAAATATTCGTCTAAATCTCTCTTATTGATTGTGATTTTGCCGTTGCCGGGAACGAGGCGAACTCGTGCAACGGATGACTTTCTTCTGCCTGTGCCGCAGTACTGTTCTTTTGCCATTGTCCGTTACCTCCTTATTTAATTTCCTGAGTCCACATCTCGGGCTTCTGTGCAGCGTGCTCATGCTCAGCACCCTTGTAAACACGAAGTCTTGTAAGAGATGTTCTGCCTACTGTGTTGTTCGGGAGCATTCCCTTAACAGCGTACATCATAGCCTGCTCAGGCTTTTCTGCCATAAGCTTGCTGTAACGGATTTCCTTGATGCCGCCTACCCAACCTGTGTGGTAGTAACGTGCCTTGTCTGCAAGCTTGTTACCTGTGAGAACTGCCTTATCGCAATTGATTACGATAACATGGTCGCCACAGTCAACATGCGGTGTGTAGGTGGGAAGGTGCTTTCCTCTTAAGATGCTTGCTGCTGTTGCTGCAACTCTACCGAGGGGCTTGCCTGCCGCATCAATGATATACCATTTTCTTTCAATTTCAGCTGGTTTTGCCATATAACTGCTATTCATTGAAATTTACCTCCTATACATTCGAGCCTTGCGCTCTTTTATCTTTTCGGTGATTTCTCACCGCGCAAGATGTATTGTACTACTTTTTTCCTCTACTGTCAACACATTTTTTATTAAAAATTAAAATATTCTTTTCAATCTCTAAATATCTTCGAATATCTTCGTTTTTCTCTTGTTTTCTCATTTTTCATTTTCAAAAAACATAGAGCAGGTGAAAATTCCTGCTCTACGTTTCGTTGTTTATTATATCAGAAACCAAAGTATTCTTTTGCGTTCTTGTAGCAAACACCCTCAACAATGCTCTTTAATGAGTCCTTGTCATCGGGATATTCGCCGTCATCTACCCACTGACCGACGAGGTTACAGAAGATTCTTCTGAAATACTCGTGTCTGGGATATGAAACAAAGCTTCTTGAGTCGGTGAGCATACCAACAAAGTTACCGAGAACACCTAAGTTTGCAAGAGCCTTCATCTGCTCCTCCATACCGTCCTTGTTATCGTTAAACCACCAGCCTGAGCCGAACTGGATTTTACCTGCTGTGGGCGCTTTCTGAAAGTTTCCGAGCATTGTGCCGAGAACATAGTTATCCTTCGGATTTAATGTATAAAGGATGGTTTTTGGCAGAATATCGTCAAATTCGAGGCTGTTCATAAATGCTGACAGCTTTTCTGCGATACAAAGGTCATTGATTGAGTCGAAGCCTGTATCTGCACCAAGCTTATTAAACATCTTCTGATTGTTATTTCGGAGTGCACCGATATGAAGCTGCATTGTCCAGTTAAGCTTTGTATAGTATTTAGCACATTCTGAAAGAAGTGCAGTTTTGTAAACGTCGATTTCTTCCTGAGTAAGAGCTTCGCCCTTAACCTTTTTGTCAAAAGCAGCCTTCGCATCGCCCTTTGCAAACGGAACATACTCAAGAGCATGGTCTGAAAGACGGCAGCCGTTTTCGTGGAAAAACTCTATTCTTTCACCAATCCAGCTGATTGCCTTTTCGAAGCTGTCGATACCATTTGCCTCAAGATAGGGCATAAACTCTACCTTGTCGATGTTTACGAGCTTGTCGGGACGGAATGTGGGAAGAACTTTTGTTGGGAATCCCTCGTCCTTTAACTGCTTGTGATATCTCAAATCATCGGCAGGATCATCTGTTGTACAGATAACCTCGACATTTGAGCGCTTGATAAGATTCTGTGCTGAGAAATCATCACGGGCAAGTAATTCGTTACATTTGTCCCAGATTTCCTTTGCAGTCTTTTCGGTAAGCGGGGTGTCAATATCAAAATATCTCTTAAGCTCAAGGCTGGTCCAGTGATAAAGCGGATTTCCGATAAGGAGGGGAAGTGTCTTTGCGAAACCTACCCACTTTTCGTACTCATCTCCGTCGCCAGTTATCATATTCTCAGCGATGCCGTTAGAACGCATCTGTCTCCATTTGTAATGGTCGCCGCCTAAAAAGAGGTCATACGCACTCTTGAATTTGTAGTCCTCTGCTATCATCTGTGGTGAAAGGTGGCAGTGGTAGTCGATAATTGGCAAATCCTTTGCAAAATCCTTGTAAAGCTTCTTAGCTGTTTTGCTTTTTAGCATAAAGCTGTCATTTATAATTCCCATAATATTTCTTTCCTTTCTTAAAGTGTAACTCCGTCTTTGAAAATTGATATTTCTCTAAAATCGTTTATTTCGTTATTGGTTTCTTTGCCCGATGCAACTTCTATTATATAATGAAGCAAAGCATCTGTTGCCTCTGTCATTGTCTTTTCACCAAGCACAACAGATGCATCAAAGTCAATCCAGTTCTTCTTCCTCTCGGCAAGACTTCTGTTTGTGGAAATCTTAACGGTCGGAACAGGACTTCCCAAAGGAGTTCCTCTGCCTGTTGTAAAGAGTATCATATGTACGCCTGCTGCCATAAGATTGGTAACTGCAACAATATCGTTGCCCGGACCGTTCAAGAGTGAAAGTCCGTTTTTGCTGAGCTTGTCGCCGTAGGTAAGAACGTCCACAACCTTGCTTAAGCCACCCTTTTGAACACAGCCGAGGGACTTTTCCTCAAGGGTTGTAATTCCGCCTGCCTTGTTACCTGGTGATGGGTTTTCGTATATAACCTGATTGTGCCTTCTGTAGTAGTCCTTGAAATCGTTTATAAGCGAAACTGTCTTCTGGAAAATCTCCTCCGACTCGCATCGTTCCATCAGCAGATGCTCCGCACCGAACATTTCCGGCACTTCTGTCAGAACACAGCTTCCGCCGTGGGAGATAACTCTGTCCGAAAGACTGCCCACTAACGGATTTGCAGTGATACCGCTGTAACCGTCGCTGCCGCCGCATTTTAAGCCTATGCGAAGCTTTGAAATGCTAATAGGCTGTGGCTTAAAGGTATCAGCATATGCTTTAAGTTCTGCTATAAGCTTTAAGCCTTCCTCGATTTCATCATCAAAATCCTGACAGTTGAGAAATTTCACTCTTTTTTCGTCATATTCGCCCAGAATACCCTTAAAAACGTCTATGTTGTTGTTTTCGCAGCCGAGTCCTAAAACAAGTACACCTGCGGCGTTCGGGTGATTAACCATACCTTTTAATATGAGCTGTGTTGTAGTCTGGTCGTTGCCAAGCTGAGAACAGCCGAAGGGGTGCGGAAAATGTTTTGCACCTGTTTTTTGAGCAAGCTTTTCTGCTACCTTGTTGACACAGCCGACAGTATTTACAATCCAAATCTCATTTCGGATGCCGACATCACCGTTTTCCCTTACATAACCCATAAATGTCAAGTCGGACGGAACAGATTCAATGCCATAGTCCTTGTGGTTGTAGGTATACTCAAGATTACCCGAAAGGTTAGTTTTGGTATTGTGTGTATGTACATGTTCGCCCTTTTTGATATCCTCGGTTGCATGACCGATTGGCGAGCCGTATTTTATGATATTTTCGCCCTTTTTGATATCGTAAAGGGCATATTTGTGTCCGTTTTCGAGATTTATCTCGACGTTATCAAGCTTATTTATCAGCATACTTTTTAACCTCGTCCTTCAAGAAACTCAAATCGGTATCCCAGAAAGCCTTGTTCGCCAAAATTTCTTCAACAGACTTTTCCTTCATAAATGCACAAACCTCTGCATCATCGGTGGGAGTGCCGTTTTTGTAAAATTCTATCAGCTTAGCAAGTGAGAATATAAGGTTTTCGGGCATGTTTCCTGTTCTCTTGATGTACTCAAGAAGCGAGGGGAGAACACGAACCTTGAACTTGCTTACCGAATTGAGTGAGATTGATGAGCAGAAATGTCTGATAAACGGGTTGTTGAAACGTTCAAACACGTTTTCTGCATAGTCAACAAGCTCCTCCTTCGGCAAATCGAGTGTGGGGATAATCTCGTCAAATACGCACTTATGCACGAACTCGGACATCTTCTTATCCTCCATACAATCCTTAACAGTTTCCACGCCCTCAAGCATTGCATACGGAATCATAGAGGTGTGAGCGCCGTTTAGAATACGAACCTTTCTTGTGCGGTACATATCGAGGTTGTCGGTGATTATGATGTTAAGACCCGTCTTGTCAAACGGAATTTCGTTAAGAACAGACTTTGGAGCTTCGATAACCCAGAGGTGGAAAAGCTCGCTTGTGTTTAGCATATTGTCCTCGTAGCCGAGATCGATTTTCTCGTCTTTGGGATATCCGGTAACAATTCTGTCAACCAATGTGTTGCAGAATATGTTCTTTTCCTCAACCCATGCTTTGAAGCTGTCGCCTAAGTTCCAGAGGTCTGCATACTGAAGTATAATCTTTTTGAGTGTCTCGCCGTTCTTTTCAATAAGCTCACAAGGCATAAAGATAAAGCCGTCTAAGCCCAAAGTAAATCTCTTGTGAAGAAGTGCCGTTACCTTTGCAGGGAATGACTTGGGCGGTACATCGTCCAATTTATCCTCTGCTACGTATGCGATTCCTGACTCTGTTGTGTTTGAGAATACGAAGCGGAAATCGGGGTTTTCTGCAAGCTTTAAGTAAGAATCATAGTCGTCATACGGCTTAACAGTTCTTGAAATAACGTCTATTATCTTCTTGTCAACGATGGGAACTCCGTCCTTCATACCGCGAGCAATGTGTGTATAAACGCAGTCCTGAGCGGCAAGTTTGTCGCAAAGTCCCTCTTTAATTGGTTGAACAACTACAACACTTGCGTCAAAATCGGTTTTCTCGTTTGTTATCTGTAAAATCCAGTCAACAAAGCCTCTCAAAAAGCCGCCTTCGCCGAACTGAATAACCTTTTCCGGTCTGATTTTCTTGGTGTGATTCATAATAAATCCTCCTATTGTCATTATATACTCACATATTAGCACAATTTAATCTTGTTTTCCTTGAAAATGTTGCGTTTGAGTGTAAAAAACAAGAAAAAATTGTTGACTTAAAAACGGTATGTGGTATAATTTTAATGAGGTGAAAAGTATGGCTCTTTATAAGGTTGATGAAATAGATTTTTTTGAGAGGAAGACGCATATGCGGTTTACTCCGAGACCGTATGCTCATTACCACGATAAACACGAGCTGTATTATCTTGCAAAGGGGCAGGCGAAGTATTTTGTCGGAAATGATATTTTTATGCTTGAGCCGGGGGATATGATATTTGTGCCTAAGGGAGTGGTGCACAGAGCCGATTATGGCGAGAGTGAAAATGTTGAAAGAGTGCTGTTTTCCTTTGATGATAAAATTTTTGATGAGGAAAACAGTGAGTATATAAGCTATCTTAAAGAAAATAAGTATGTGAGAATAAGTCAGGAAAATCAGTATGAGCTTAAGAATATTTTTCTCGGTATAGAAAAGGAAACCGAAAGGGAGCAGAGCGGATACCGAAAAATGCAAAAGCTCTATTTTGACCAGCTTCTGATTTTGATTTCAAGATATTCGCATAAGGGACGTGGAACGCATCTTAGTGAGTCATATATAGTGGTTCAGAATGCCGCAAAGTATATAAGCGAGAACTATAACGAAGACCTTCGCTTAGAAAATCTTGCGGAGAAGTATTATATGAGTCCGTGGCATTTTTCGAGACTTTTTAAGAGTGTTACGGGAATGGGACTGAATGAGTATATAAATATAGCAAGAATAAGAGCGGCGGAACAACTGCTGTCTAAAACAGACTTGCCTATTACCGCCGTTGCAGCAAAGTGCGGATTTAATGACAGTAACTACTTTTCCAACGTTTTTAAGAGAATTAAGGGAATTACACCAAAAAAGTATCAGTTGGCAAGAAGGTAGAAAAGAATGAGTTTGACAAAACGAAAACCAACACGATTAAACGGATATGATTATTCCGCACCTGGGGCATATTTTATAACGATATGCACATACAACCGAAGAAAAATTTTGTCAGAAATCGTAGGGGACGTTCACGAACGTCCCGCAATACAATTAACACAATATGGTATACTTGCCAATGAAATAATTAAGAAAATTCCAGAACGGTTTAATGTTAAAATAGATAAATATGTTATAATGCCCAATCATATACACTTGCTAATTTCATTGCCGGCAAATTCAATACGGGACGAACGCGCAAGTCCCCTACAAAGCAAACAACATTCTGTTATTGCTAATATTGTTGGATATCTGAAAATGAATGTTACGAAAAAAATTCATGAGATAAACAAAAACGAAATAGTATGGCAAAGATTATCCAACGACCACATAATTCGTGGTGAAAACGATTATCAGAAAATATGGGAATACATAGATACAAACACTTTGAAATGGGAATTGGATTGTTTTTATAATAGCGAAACGGAGCGGTGATTTTCACAACTCCGTCTATTGCCCTTAACACTATTTATTACAAAAGGTCATAGCATTGCTATGGCCTTTTAATGTTGTTTTATACATTTGCTATTGTAAACGCAAGCTCATTATCCTTTGCATCGACCAGAATTTTTGTGCCTTCTGTAATTTTGCCGTCCAATGAGAGCTTGGCAAGCTTATCCTCGATAAGATTCTGTATTGCGCGCTTTAGCGGCCTTGCACCGTATTTTACGTCATAGCCTTCCTCTAAGATAATCTCCTTTGCGCTGTCTGTTACTTCAATTTCTGCGCCTCTGTCTTTGAGCTGCTCAACAATATCCTTAAGCATCAGGTCGATAATTTTGCGAAGCTGGTCCTTGTTAAGCGGCGAGAAGGTTACAATCTCGTCAATTCTGTTTAAGAACTCCGGCTTAAAGAATTCTTTCAGGCTCTTATCAACATTATCAGATATTCTTACCTCGTCATTTGAATTAAAGCCGAGTGCGCCAGACTTAAATTCACCGCCTGCGTTGGTAGTCATTATAATGATAGTATTTTCGAAATTAACTATCTTTCCGTGGCTGTCGGCAACTCTTCCGTCATCGAGTATCTGCAGGAACAGATTAAAGACTTCGGGGTGAGCTTTTTCAATCTCGTCTAGGAGAATTACCGAATACGGTTTTCTTCTGACCTTTTCTGTAAGCTGACCAGCATCATCATAGCCGACATATCCGGGCGGTGAGCCAATCAGCTTAGAAACTGAATGTTTTTCCATATACTCGGACATATCGAGACGGATTAAAGCTTCTTCGTTGTTGAACATAACCTCTGCAATTGTTTTTACAAGCTCGGTTTTACCAACACCGGTCGAGCCTGCGAATATAAAGGAAACAGGTCTTTTTCTTCTTGAGATGTTGGCTCTGCCTCTGCGGATTGCGCGGCTTACAGCTTCAACAGCCTCCTCCTGACCGACAACTCTTTTGTGTATAAGCTCTTCTAAGTTCTTGAGTTTTTCTGTTTCATCGAGTGTCAGCTTGTGTACAGGGATTTTTGTCCAGCTTTCGATAACTGCTGCTACATCATCATGAGTTATTACGGCATCTGCAGCTAATATCTCTTTCTCCTTAAGCTCGCTTTGGAGTTTTAGCCTTTCGCCCTTGAGTTCTGCAACACGTTCATAGTCCTCGTTCTCTGTTGCTTCCTGTTCCTCGCCACCGATTGCGTTAAGACGTTCTGTTATTACCTTAACGTCGTAAAGAGCAATATTTTTAAGGTTAACACGGCTGCCTGCTTCATCTATTACATCAATAGCCTTGTCGGGCAGGAAACGGTCGGTTATATATCTCTCGCTCATACGGCAGGCATCTTCAATAACCTCGTCGCTGATTTTAACACTGTGATAATTCTCGTAATAATCGCGAATACCCTTCAGGATTTCGATGCTTTCCTCAACACTCGGCTCGTCTACAATTACAGGCTGAAAACGTCGCTCTAAGGCCGAATCCTTTTCGATGTGCTTTCTGTATTCGGAAAGGGTTGTTGCACCTATAATCTGAATTTCGCCACGTGCCAGAGCAGGCTTTAAGATGTTTGCGGCACTCATTGCACCCTCTGCATCACCTGCGGCAACAATGTTATGAATTTCGTCTATAACAAGCACGGTATTTCCTGCTTCCTCTGCTTCTGATAATAGATTTTTGAGCCTTGCCTCAAACTGACCTCTGAACTGTGTTCCTGCTACAAGTGCGGCAAAGTCTATCAAATAAAGCTGACAACCAAACAGCTTCGGAGGAACTCTCTTTTCAAATATACGGCACGCCAAGCCCTCTGCAATTGCAGTTTTACCAACACCCGGTTCACCGAGAATTACAGGATTGTTCTTGGAGCGGCGGTTTAGTATCTGTATAACACGCTCAATTTCATCATTTCGGTTTATTACTCTGTCAACCTTGCCTGATGCTGCCTTTGCTGTAAGATTTACACCGTAGGTATCAAGCATTGACTTTTTGCCATTCATATTCGGCTTTTTCTTGTTTTTCTTTTTGCTGTCGCCCTTTTCCTCGTGCATTTCCTGAGGCTTATCCTTATTAAAGAGATTAGACATAAAGGAAAGCGGAGTAGTTGCAGCGCCGCCCTCATCAAAGCCGCCGTCTGACAAGCTTCTCATCATTTCCTGAATATCACCCTCTGATGCAAGATCGTTCATATTCTCGGCAAAATCCGCCATCTGCGAGTTGAGCATATCAATATCCTCATCGCTGATGCCCATTTGCTCAATCATATTATTAAGAGGCGCAATACCGAGCTGCTTGGCGCAAGCCAGACAAAGTCCCTCGTTTGTGGTCTTGTCGCCCTCTATTTTCGATATATATATTACTGCGGGATTTTTGCCGCAGCGTGAACATAATTGCATTTCTATTTTAACTTACTCCCTTCGCATATCCTTAACGTATCCTATATTCTATCACATTTAATTAAATCTGCAAAGCTTTTTTTTCTTTGTTTACAATCTTTTCATTTTCTCCGTTGCATTTGCCAAATGTTGACTGAAATTATTGCAGGACATTGTGCAAAATGTATAAATTTAATAATTTTGTAACATATTAAACTTGAATTATTACAAAATATATGGTAAAATAGTCGACGGTTAATATTTTTGTAATAAATGGAAAAATATTTCATAAAATAATATCGGACAAATAGTTGTCTGAAATATCAAATAGGAGAAAATTTTTATAATGAAGAACAAACTTACGGCCTTAATCGGTACAGTAGCGCTTATGGCGGCTATGCTGCCAGTGAACGTTACGGCGTATTGGACTGACGGATACGAGGTTTTACTAAACGGAAACAGTATTGGTATTGTAGAATATGAGAACGAGGTCAGCTCAATGCTGGCGGTAGTTAATTATCAGCTTGTATCGGCATATGATGAGGAAGCGGTCATAGAGCCTGAAATTCAGCTCAGAGCGAAGTTAGTTTCGAGCGAAAAGCTTCTTGATAAGAATACTTTGCACGATGAGATAGCATCGGTATCTGACAAGATGGTAGAGGCTGTAAGAATTACGGTCGATGGTGCAGAGTCGGTGGCGGTCAGCGATATGGAAACGGCAGAAAGTGCTGTTAATATGGTAATTGACTCATATACTGTGGAGGGAAGTAAAGCGGTAGTTGTTGAGCTGGTAGGATTTGTGGACCAGATGGTCCCCGAAGCGGAAATAAGAACTGCAGAGGAAGCGGCAGAGCATATAATAACAGAAAAGCTGATTACAGTCAGCAGTGAAGTTGCTGAGGAAGATATAAAGGAATTCACCCCTGAGCCGACAGAGTACGAGGATGAGAACGTATATGCGGGCGTAAGAGTTACAACGGATAAAGGTACAGCAGGGCAGATAAAGGTAGTAACAGTCAAAAGCTATGTAAATGGCGAACTGATGGCAACAGCCACAGAAGAGACAGTTATAGATGAAGGAGTTCCTGCTAAAATAGCAATCGGAACGAAGCCGAGGCCGTCAGGTATTGGTACAGGAAGCTTCATTATGCCGACAAAAGGCAGACTGACTTCGTCATACGGTCGCAGATGGGGTAGAATGCATAACGGTCTTGATATTGCGGCGGCAGCTGGAACACCAATTTATGCATCAGATGATGGTGTTGTTATATGTGCAGAGTATAGTAACTCGTTTGGTAATCTTATAAAGATTGACCACGGCAACGGATTTGAAACATATTATGCCCATAATTCAGAGATTCTCGTTTCGTATAACGAGCCGGTAAAGAAGGGGCAAATAATCGCACAGATGGGTTCAACCGGACGTTCAACAGGCCCTCATTGCCACTTTGAAATTCACTATAATGGTCAGGTCCAGAATCCGATGGATTATTTGAAATAAAGAAACTAAAAGGGAGAACGACTTCGTTCTCCCTTTGTTGTATTAAGATTTCTTTTTCTTTTCGTAAATGTACGGGCTTAGTTTCTCAATAATGGTAAAATTATATACACCTGCAATATATCCGAGTGTTACTGCAAAAAATGGTATAAGATAAATGTAGAGGTGTGCGTGCCATGCAATCTTTCCGCCGGATATTTCTGCAAGTCCTGAGAACATAAATGTGTTTAATACATACACGATATTATAAATAATTCCGGTAGCAGATGAGAGCATTCCGTCGAGTGTAAGACAGTTCCATGCAAAAATGTACAATAGCCACAAAACAAAATTCCATACCAATACCGGCAACGAAAGGACTGCGCCTTTGAACAGATAGGTTGATGTGGTTGTATAGGAAAGCTTATCACGGCCTGCAAGCTCATGACCTTTGCTGTAAAGCGCAGCAAAGTATATCAGAGACATCACAACAGATGTGGCAGTGTATGCAGCGGGCTTATCCATTATCATTGCAACGAACATAAATGCAAATGCCGCCATCAGAACAACAGAAACTATGTGCGATAAAAATACGGACAAAAACTGACGTGCCATACCGGGCTGAATTATTTTCACTTTCAAAATCATTCCTTTCAAAATCAAAGAAGCCATACACTTAAACTTTTCTTTTCTGCCGGCTTTGGCGCAGGTTCGGGCTCTTTGGGAGCTTCGACCTTCGCTTTTGGTGCGGCAGCTTTTTTTGCTGACGGTGCGGTATGTATTCCGAACAACGGCAAAACAGCACGTGCAGAAACACTGCCCGAAAATATTATCTTAAAGCTGTCTTGCTGGCGGTCGGCTTTAGCAAGGTCATCAAGTGTACAGTTTGCAATTATGCCAAGATACACATTCATTTCCTCATGAGATAACTGGCTGTAATCGTCAAGATGCAAAGATACAGGCTTTAGTGATGTTACACTGCTGCCTATAAGACGTGTTAATCTTTGTGTGTCGCATATTACAGCACTCGTTTCATATTCATAAAGACTAAAGTATTCTCTTTCGGCAAAGTTTTTTCCGATGGCATTTATAAATGCTACCGTATCTGCGATATCAGCAGCAGTATTACACGGACTGCTTTTGTATCTGTCATAAAAAAGCTTGCCGTCGATAGAATATGTACGGTTAAAATAGCGGGCATAGCTGGTACAAAACGGTTTCAATGCAATTGACAGGTCATTATCCCCTGAATCAATCACGAGATGTACTCTGTTAGGTAATAACAGATATGCCAACAGCTTAACATCTGCTGAAAAATATTCGCTAAGACGTGCGCGGAATTCGATGTAGTCAGGAGCCTCGATAAAAAGCTTATCAACACCTCTTAGGAGTATATGATACACACCACTTTCGCTCTTTTGCCGACCTGTTCTTGCCATATGCCTGCCCCCTTCGTTCCCTTGATAATTTAAGTATAGCACCTTTTGTCAAAATTTGCAATAGGGACATAAAAAATATTTTGCCAAATATGAATTTCTGCATATATACCGCCGATGCACAATAAATCTTTATATAAGAAAGAGCGCGAAAGGCGGAAAGGTGAATGAATTATTATCAAAAAACGCTTGATAACCTTAAACGAGAGCTAAAAACTGATTTTGATAAAGGTATTGCAAGCAGGAGGGCAAAAAACGGAGGGAATATAATCAGTACAAAAAAGAAAGCCGGCATATTGCATCAGTTGTTATCGCAGATGTCTGATTTTATGACGGTGGTATTGCTTGTAGCGGCGGCGGTTTCGTATTTTTCTACGCATATGCGAGGGGATAATGATATATTTGAACCATTGCTGATAGTAGCAATTGTGTTACTCAATGCGATTTTAGGTGTACTTCAGCAACGCCGTGCTGAAAAAGCAATAGATGCCCTGAAAAAGCTTGCTGACCCACAGGCGACAGTTATGAGAGATGGTAAGGTGCAGAAAATATCTGCCGAAAATCTTACGGTTGGAGATATTGTACTTGTCAAAGCAGGGGACAAAATTGCGGCTGATATGCGGATTGTTGAGTCGGTGGGACTTGAGGCTGATGAGTCATCTCTTACGGGTGAATCTTTGCCGGTGCAGAAGGAGGAATGTACCTTGTCCGAGGCTGTTACGGCAGGTGAGCGGAAGAATATGCTTCATTCTGCAACCTCGGTTACGTCAGGTCATGGTAAAGCGGTTGTGTGTGCTGTTGGAATGGATACCGAAATGGGCAAAATTGCAGGCTTTATTATGAACGAGGAAGAGGAGCAGACTCCATTGCAGAAAAAGCTTGCGAAGCTTGGCAAAACGCTTGGTATTGCGGCGCTTGTAATCTGCGGTGCGATTTTTCTTGTCGGCATTGCAAAAAGGCTGGAGCCGCTTGATATGTTTATTACTGCGGTAAGCCTTGCAGTTGCCGCTATACCGGAAGGCTTGCCTGCTACTGTTACGGTTATGCTTGCAATCGGTGTGGAGCGAATGGCTAAGAAGAAAGCGATTGTAAAACGTCTTTCGGCGGTTGAAACGCTTGGTGCAGCAAATGTGATTTGTACCGATAAGACAGGCACGCTTACCGAAAACAGAATGACTGTGTCGGAGTTTTATGCAGATGATGCCGTATTTATGCGAGAGATTGCATTTCTTGCTTCGGATGGTGGCACAAGCCCTACCGAGAGGGCGATTCTTGACTGGAGTGGTACTTCAACAGGTTGGCAGAGAAAAGAGGAAAATCCGTTTGATTCTAAAAGAAAAATGATGAGTGCTCTAGTAAAGAAAGGTACAGAGTGCAGGGTTGTGTCTAAGGGTGCAGCGGAAATACTCGTTGCTCTGTGCAGTAAAAAACATACTTCTTTGGGTAATAAGGAGCTTTCGGGCGAGGAAAGGGGAAGACTTTTAAGGCGTGCGGAGACGATGGCGGCTAAGGGACTGAGAGTTCTTGCGGTTGCATATAAAGAGGCAAATACTCTTAACGAAAAGGACCTTTGCTTCTGCGGCTTTGTCGGGATATCAGACCCGCCCAGAAAGGAAGCAAAGACTGCGGTTTCAGAATGTAAAAGAGCAGGAATACAGGTTGTAATGATAACGGGCGACCATATAGTAACTGCATCATCTATTGCCCGTGAAGTAGGTATTTTAGATGGTGATGGTAAGGTGATATCGGGCAAAGAGCTTGACAGAATGAGCGATTCTGCGCTTGCAAAAATTTTGCCGGAGGTCAGGGTTTTTGCGAGGGTTACACCTGAACAGAAGCTCAGGATTATAAAGACCTTTAAGAGTATAGGTGCAATTGCCGCAATGACCGGCGATGGAGTGAATGATGCGCCGGCTCTGAAGGCGGCAGACATTGGCTGCAGTATGGGTAACAACGGAACAGATGTTGCAAAGGAAGCCTCCGATATGGTTCTTGCAGACGATAATTTCGCAACGATTGTAGCGGCGGTCAAAGAGGGACGGCGGATTTTTGCTAATATAAGAAAGTCGGTACTGTTTTTGCTTTCTTCGAATATAGGCGAGCTTTTGTGTGTATTTCTGGGGCTTTTGTTCGGTTGGGCAGCGCCGCTTACTGCGCCTCAGCTTTTGTGGATAAATCTTGTTACCGACTCTTTGCCGGCAATCGCACTTGGTCTTGACCCTGCCGATAAGGATATTATGACAAAAAAACATCAGGCAGGCGGTCATCTTCTTACGGCATCAAATTGGGCGGCAATAGTAACGGAAGGCGCTCTTATAGGCGCTTTGGCACTTGTTGCATATACAGTTGGTACGATTATGTTCGATATTGGAGGCGCACATACAGCCGGAAGAACAATGGCGTTTATAGTTCTTGCATCATCGCAGCTGGTACATTCCTTCAACTTAAGAACCGAAAAATCAGTCATAAAAGACGGATTGTTCAAAAACAAAGCACTTGTCTGGTCTTTTGTTGCGGGCATAATACTGACAGTGTTGCTTGTGAACATACCCTCTGCGGCAGAGCTATTCGGAGTATGTATGTTAGAACCGGTGGGGTGGTGGATATGTGCCGGTTTGGCTGTAATGCCCCTTATAATAGTAGAAAGTGCTAAAGCGGTTGAGCAATATTTTGTGCGAAAGACAATAAAAAAAGAATAAAATCGACATAGATTGTTAAATTTTTTACAAAATAACGGAAATATTTTGAAAATCAGTAGACATTTTCAAAATATGTGATATAATAGATACGTTATGGTGCACCTTTATGGTTGTATCATAGAATACATTTTACTATTAGGAGGAGATTCCAATGGCAAAGAAGTACGTATATCTTTTCTCGGAAGGCGATGCAAGCATGAGAGAACTTCTTGGTGGTAAGGGTGCTAACCTTGCAGAAATGACCAAAATCGGTCTTCCTGTACCCCAGGGCTTCACAGTTTCTACTGAGGCTTGTACACAGTACTACGAGGATGGAAGAAAAATCAATGCAGACATTCAGGCAGAGATTATGGAATACATCGATAAGATGGAAGGTATCACCGGTATGAAGTTCGGTGATAAGGAAAATCCGCTTCTCGTGTCAGTTCGTTCAGGTGCAAGAGCATCAATGCCCGGTATGATGGATACAATTTTGAACCTCGGTCTTAACGAAGAGGTTGTAGAGGTTATGGCTGCTAAGTCAGGCAACGCTCGTTGGGCTTGGGATTGCTACAGAAGATTTATCCAGATGTATTCTGACGTAGTTATGGAAGTTGGTAAGAAGTATTTTGAACAGCTTATCGACGAGATGAAGGAAGCAAAGGGCGTAACACAGGATATCGAGCTTACTGCTGAAGACCTCAAAACTCTCGCAGGTCAGTTTAAGGCTGAGTACAAGAACAAAATCGGTAAGGACTTCCCATCTGACCCGAAGGAACAGCTTATGGGCGCAGTAGAAGCAGTATTCCGTTCATGGGATAACCCAAGAGCTAACGTTTACCGTCGTGATAACGATATTCCTTATTCATGGGGTACAGCAGTAAACGTACAGATGATGGCGTTCGGTAATATGGGCGACGATTGCGGTACTGGTGTTGCATTCACAAGAGACCCTGCTACAGGTGAGCCGGGACTTATGGGTGAGTTCCTTGTAAACGCACAGGGTGAGGACGTTGTTGCAGGTGTTCGTACTCCGATGCCGATTGCTGAAATGGCAGATAAGTTCCCCGAAGCTTTTGCACAGTTCCAGGATGTGTGCAAGACATTGGAGGACCACTACAGAGATATGCAGGATATGGAGTTCACAATCCAGGCAGGAAAGCTCTATATGCTCCAGACAAGAAACGGTAAGAGAACAGCTAAGGCTGCTCTTAAGATTGCTTGCGACCTCGTTGATGAGGGTATGATTGATAAGAAGCAGGCAGTTGCTATGATCGACCCGAGAAACCTCGACACACTTCTCCATCCGCAGTTTGATGCAAAGGCTCTTAAGGCTGCAACACCTGCAGGTAGAGGTCTTGGTGCATCTCCTGGTGCTGCTTGCGGTAAGGTTGTATTCACAGCTGAGGACGCAGAGGCTTGGAATGCAAGAGGTGAAAAGGTTGTTCTTGTTCGTCTTGAAACATCACCTGAAGATATTACAGGTATGAAGGCTTCACAGGGTATCCTTACAGTTCGTGGCGGTATGACATCACACGCAGCCGTTGTTGCTCGTGGTATGGGTACTTGCTGTGTATCAGGCTGTGGCGACATCATTATGGACGAAGCTAACAAGAAGTTCACTCTTGGTGGTAAGACATACGTTGAGGGAGATTACATCTCAATCGACGGTTCAACAGGTAATATCTATGACGGTATCATCCCGACAGTTGATGCTGAAATCGCAGGCGAGTTCGGCAGAATTATGCAGTGGGCTGACGAGTTCAGAACACTTAAGGTTCGTACAAATGCAGATACACCGGCTGATGCTAAAAAGGCTCGTGAGCTTGGTGCAGAGGGAATCGGTCTTTGCCGTACAGAGCATATGTTCTTCGAGGCAGAGAGAATTGCTGCATTCCGTGAGATGATTTGTGCAGACAAGGTAGAAGAAAGAGAAGCTGCTCTTGAGAAGATTCTTCCTTATCAGCAGGGCGACTTCGAGGCACTTTATGAGGCACTTGAGGGTAATCCTGTTACAATCAGATTCCTTGATCCTCCTCTCCATGAGTTTGTTCCGACTGAGGAAGCTGATATTGCAGCACTTGCAAAAGCACAGGGCAAGACTGTTGAGGATATCAAGAATATCATCGCAGGTCTTCACGAGTTCAACCCGATGATGGGACACCGTGGTTGCCGTCTTACAGTAACTTATCCGGAGATTGTAAAGATGCAGACAGCAGCAGTTATCCGTGCAGCTATCAACGTTAAGAAGGCTCATCCGGACTGGAACATCGTTCCCGAGATTATGATTCCGCTTGTAGGCGATACAAAAGAGCTTAAGTTCGTGAAGGCTATTGTAGTTGAAACTGCAGATGCAGAGATTGCAAAGGCAGGCTCAGACCTTAAATATGAGGTTGGTACAATGATTGAAATCCCGAGAGCTGCTCTTACAGCTGACGAGATTGCAACAGAGGCTGAGTTCTTCTGCTTCGGTACAAACGACCTTACTCAGATGACATTCGGTTTCTCACGTGATGACGCTGGTAAGTTCCTTGATGCTTACTATGATACAAAGATTTACGAGAACGATCCGTTCGCTAAGCTTGACCAGACAGGTGTTGGTAAGCTTATGGAAATGGCTGTAACACTCGGTAAGAAGACAAGACCTACAATGCACATAGGTATCTGTGGTGAGCATGGTGGAGACCCTGTTTCTGTAGAGTTCTGCCATAAGATTGGTCTTGACTACGTATCCTGCTCACCGTTCAGAGTGCCCATCGCAAGATTGGCAGCAGCTCAGGCGGCTATCAAGGATATGAAATAATCATTAAATCAAATGATTTACAGACGGTGCATATGCACCGTCTGTTTTTGTGCAACAAAAAAACGGTTCATCGGGGACGCTGAACCCTACATTCTTTTGTGTTATAAACACACATTATTCGTAGGGGACGGTGTCCTCGACGTACCGTAAATATTCATATTATAAAAGCTTACAGCAAATCTGCCATTTCGAGAATAAGCTTTTCTGTCTTTTCCCAACCAAGACACGGGTCGGTGATTGACTTACCGTAAACACACTCGCCAATCCTCTGTGCACCGTCCTCGATATAGCTTTCAATCATAAGACCTTTAACCATCTTATGAATATCGCTGTTATGACGCATACTATGCAGAATCTCTTTTGCAATTCTTGGCTGCTCAAGCGGCTTCTTGCCGGAGTTTGCGTGGTTTGTATCAATTACAACAGCAGGATTTACGAGGTCTGATTTACTGTACAGCTCGTGCAGATGCAAGAGGTCTTCATAATGATAGTTAGGCAATGACTGACCATGCTTGTTGACATAACCTCTTAAGATTGCGTGTGCAGTGGGGTTGCCGTGTGAGTGAGCTTCCCAGCCACGATATATAAAGGTATGTGAATGTTGTGCGGCTGTGATGGAGTTCATCATAACCGAAAGGTCGCCACTGGTGGGGTTCTTCATACCAACAGGGATATTCAGTCCGCTGGCGGTAAGACGATGCTGCTGGTCTTCGACAGAACGTGCACCGATTGCAACGTAGCCTAAAATATCGTTTAAGTATCTGTGATTTTCAGGATATAGCATCTCGTCGGCGCAGGTAAAGCCTGTGTCCTTAAGTGCCTGCATATGCAGATGTCTGATAGCAACAATACCCTTTAACATATCAGGCTTTGCATTTGGGTCAGGCTGATGCAGCATACCCTTATAACCATCACCTGTTGTACGTGGCTTGTTGGTATAAATTCTCGGAACAATCAAGATTTTGTCTTCTACCTTGTCCTGAACTGTACGGAGTCTGCCTATGTAATCAAGCACACTGTCGTCATTGTCGGCAGAGCAAGGACCGATAACAAGTACAAACTTGTCCGACTTGCCTGTAAAGACATCATTTATCTCCTTATTTCTTTTTTCTACTACCTTGCTAAGCTCGTCTGTTAAGGGGTACTGTGCCTTAACATCCTGAGGTATAGGCAGTTTGACAATAAAATCCATATTCATAGTGTAAAACCCTTCTTTCCTTAAATAGTGTAATATGAATTTATTTTCTGCGGTATTCACAAAAACGTATTGTATAACCGTTGTCTGCTATATCATCGCTTTGAGAGAATAATTCCCAATCGCTGTCAGCATCAAAATTGTGAATAAAGGTATCTGCATCGCTGTCTGCAAAAACCTTTGTAATGAGCGCCTTACTGCAGTAGGGGAGCATCAAATCATATATCATCGCACCGCCTATGACAAAAACCTTTCGGTCGTTGTACTCTTTTGCGATATTTGAGGCTTCCTCCGCAGAGTGTGCAACGATAACACCATCGGGTGTGAAATCGTTATTCTTTGTGATAACGATATTTACCCTGTTCGGGAGCGGTTTTTGGTTAGGGAAGCTCTCTAAAGTCTTTCTTCCCATAATAACCACACCGCCTGATGTGGTTTCGCGGAAGAATTTCATATCCTGAGGGAGTCTGAACATAAGGTCATTGTCCTTGCCGATTCCCCAGTTTTTACTTGCGTGTGCAATTATTGTCATATCATATTTTCCTTTCTTATGCAAGCTCTAAATTGAAGGTAAAGATGGTATATTTAACATCGCTGCCCTCTTTGGCAGAGGTGCTTTCTGCCCATATGCGGCGGTTGTGAAGCTTCATAATGTTCTTTGCCATAGAAAGCCCCAAGCCTGCGCCGGTTTTGTCCTTGCCTCTCGACTTGTCCGTTTTATAGAATCTGTCAAAGATATGCTCTAAATCCTTCTGTTCAATTCCTACACCGAAATTTCCAACTCGTACATAAGCGGACGATACATCGCACCAGACCGAAACGGTGATTTTTGTGTTCTCGTAGCTGAATTTTATAGCATTGTCAAGAAGATTTATCACGACACGGAGTATTGAGTCCTTGTCTGCAAGTACATTTATCTGCTCGTGTGCAAAATCAACATCAAGCTCAAGCGATTTTTCGTCAATTTTGTTTTCGAGGCTTATAATAGCAAGCCGAACCACTTCACATATATCAAACTTCTTCATATCAAGCTTGTACTCTGCCGAGCTCATCTTTGACATCTCCAGCATATCTGAGGTCATACGAGATAATCTTTTGCTCTCTTCAAGAACGATATTAAGATATTCCCGGTGTTTTTCGGGCGGGATAGTACCGTCTAAAATACCGCTTACAAAGCCGGAAATTGATGTCATAGGAGTCCTTAGCTCGTGCGAAACGTCAGAAATAAAGCTCTCGCGCATTTTGTCAAGCTGCTCTAACGATTCTGCCATATAGTTAAAGCTCGAAGCAAGCTGACCTCGCTCGTCTGCTGTTTTTACATCAAGACGTTTGCTGAAGTTTCCGGAAGCGATGGCGAGAACTGCCGAATTTATATCTGCAATCGGTCTTGACAGCTTGCGTGAATGTACGTAGGAAAGAATAATTGCAAAGGTAATTGAAATTAAGAAGGAGAGCAGAAATATCTCTGAAAAATTACCTAAAAGAGCAAATATTTCATCAAGTGTCGTATTGAAGAATATGCCACCGATAATGGCACCGTGATATTCAATAGGCAGACCTACTGTGTGTATAACATTATCATAATAACTGCCAAAACGTGTATAACGTCTCATATCCTTGCCGGATAAAACCTCAGAAATCATTTCGCGAGGTACTTTCTTTATGTCGGAGGTTGAGGCATAAACCTCACCGTCCGAGTCTATGACGGTTATATCCGAGCCTACTATCTCAGACCACGATACCAATGATGTGTTGTATATATTTCTTACACGGAAATCGTGGATATCGTTGTTTAAGAGGATTGTCATATGCTCAATGCTTGCTGCTGCTTTCTTTGCAGAATTGTACTGTTCGATACCGATATGATGTAGATATAGTCCTGACATCGAGCCGAACATAACAAGAGAAACCAGCAGAACAATGACGGTATAAGACCATAAAAGCCTTGCAAAAATCGACTTGAACACTTTATTATCTCACCTCAAATTTGTAGCCTACGCCCCATACAGTCTTGAGCTGCCAATTGCCCTCAACCCCCTCCAGTTTTTCACGAAGACGTTTTATGTGAACGTCAACCGTTCTGGAATCGCCGAAATAGTCAAATCCCCACACATCTTCCAAGAGCTGTTCTCTTGTGTATACTCTGTTGGGATTTGATGCAAGAAAATAAAGTAGCTCAAGCTCCTTGGGCGGAACGTCTGTAAGATTACCGTTTATGATAAGCTCGTAGTTTTCTATATTAACCGACAGATTTTCAAATTGAATTTGCTTTTTGTCAGGCTCTTTTGTGTCGGTACGTCTTAAAACCGCCTTTACACGAGCCACTAATTCCTTTGCTTCAAACGGCTTGGTAAGGTAGTCATCCGCGCCAAGCTCCAAACCTAAAACCTTATCAAAGGTTTCTGACTTTGCTGTAAGCATTATAATAGGTACGTTTGATTTTTTGCGGATTTCTCTGCAAACCTGCCAGCCGTCAGGTTCAGGTATCATAATGTCAAGTATTATTAAATCGGGGTTTTCTGTCTTAAATTTAGAAAGAGCTTCATTACCGTCTCTGGCAACAACTGTGTCAAAGCCATCCTTTTCAAGATAAAGCCTTATAAGCTCCACAATATTGCTCTCGTCATCAACTATTAGGATTTTATTGCTCATTACTAACAGCTCCTTTCGTGAAAGTAATCAAATAGGGAGGCAGTCCCTCGCATGACGAAAAGACCGCCGCGCCGCCGGAACATAACCTCCCCAAAAAATCGTTGATATTTATCAATTATCTCTGAACTCTGCCCGAACCGTCGCCGCCGACAAGGTTGTCAACATCGGCTCTTGATACCAAATTGAAGTCGCCGGGGATAGTATGCTTGAGAGCTGATGCAGCAACACCGAACTCAAGCGCTGACTTGAAGTCTTTTCCGTCCATAAAACCGCAGATAGTACCGCCGGCAAAGCTGTCGCCGCCGCCAACTCTGTCTACGATAGGGCAGATTCTGTATTCTCTTGAATGATAGAATTCCTTTGTATCTCTTGAATAGATGCAAGCAGACCAACCGTTATCAGATGCACTGTGGCTTACACGAAGTGAAGAAATAACATACTCAAAGTTGAATTTTGCAACCATCTGCTCAAAGATATCCTTGTAGCCTGCAAGCTCGAGCTCACCGCTTGTAACGTCTGTGTTACCGGGCTTGAAGCCGAGAACCTTTTCTGCGTCCTCTTCGTTACCGATACATACGTCAACATACTGCATAAGGTTTGTCATAACCTTCTGAGCCTTCTCGCTTGTCCAGAGCTTTTTACGGAAGTTAAGGTCGCATGAAACCTTTACACCCTTAGCCTTAGCCACCTTAAGAGCTGCCTCTGTAAGCTCAGCTGCAGCATCGGATACAGCCGGAGTAATTCCTGTAAAGTGGAACCAGTCTGCACCGTCAAAAATAGCGTCAAAGTCAAAATCCTCTGCTACTGCGGTTGAGATTGAAGAATGAGCACGGTCATATACAACGTTGGATGCTCTCATAGCTGCACCTGTTTCGAGGAAGTATATACCAAGTCTCTCGCCGCCTCTTGCGATGTTCTTTGTTTCAACACCCATCTTGCGAAGTGCTGCAACTGCACACTCGCCGATAGGATTATTAGGAACCTTTGTTACAAATTCTGCATCGTGGCCGTAGTTTGCCAATGATACAGCAACGTTAGCTTCGCCACCGCCGTAGCATACGTCAAATTCGTCTGCCTGAATAAACTTTTCGTTTCCGGGAGTGGAAAGACGGAGCATAATCTCTCCCATTGTTACTATTTTACCCATTATTATTACCTCGCTTTATGTAAATTATTTTGCTCTTGCAGCCTTTATGTTGGCAATAAATGCCTTTGCCTTTGCTGTGATGTCTGCATAATCGCCTGTCTTAGCACCTGCAGTAAGTGATGAACCTGCGCCTACTGCAACTGCACCTGCTTTAATCCACTGCCCAACGTTATCAACGTCAACACCACCTGTCGGCATCATCTGTGCCTGTGGGAGCGGACCTTTGATATCCTTGATGATTTTTGGACCATAAAGGTCAGCAGGGAAAATTTTAACGATGTCAGCACCAGCCTCCATAGCTGTAATAACCTCTGTTATTGTAGCACAACCGGGCATATAATGAACTCTGTAACGGTTACAAAGCTTAGCAGCCTCAAGGTTGAAAGCAGGACTTACAACAAAGTTAGCGCCTGAAAGGATAGCAATTCTTGCAGTTTCAGGGTCTAAAACTGTACCTGCACCAAGGAGCATTTCGCCCTTTGTATATTTTGCGGCAAGAGCCTCAATAACCTTGTGTGCGCCAGGAACTGTAAATGTAAGCTCAATTGACGGACATCCGCCCTCCAAGCAAGCATCACAGATACGCATTGCATCGTCGGCAGAATTTGCACGTACAACTGCAACCAAACCTGCATCGGTCATTTTGGTCAAAACCTGTTCTTTTAACATTTATATCGCCCTCTCTTTGTTGATAATAATTAAAATTTCTTCACTATACAGTATACCACTTTAATTTTTTGATTGCAATATATAAATGGAATTTTTTAATGAAAAAAAGCACCTCAATAAAAGTAAGTGCTTTCGTGCATACGCCTATATGTTTTTTTATGTTTTGTTCTCTTTACGATTTAGAAATATATCTCAACTCACAAATTAACATTATTAAATATCAAAAAATAATTATATATCCTACAACTAGAAAACCTATAAACGCAACTACTGCTGCCGCCTTATCATATCCATGGTCACTCAAAGCAACAACAATTCCCGTAACTATAAGCCCACCCAGAAGAGCTGGAAAAAGAAAATGAATTATAAAGTCTATAGCAAAAGTGATTATCCATAAAAAGAACATCATTTAACACCTCCTCTAATT